>NZ_JBEXFG010000015.1:0-138647 GCF_040606675.1 Streptomyces sp. NPDC005393
CGACAGAACCAGCTACAAAGCCACCATCAGCATCGACATCCTGACCGCCCGCACCCCTTGACGCTCAACACCCAGCACTAACTACACGGCGTTGGGGCTAGACCGCCCGCGATGCGGGGCCCGGGGCGGGGCCCCGCACGCGGCGGGGCCCCGCCTCAGCTGCCTCAGCGGTGCGCCGGGAACTCCACGACCTGCTGATAGGTGGGCCGGTTCTGCCAGCTGATCTTGTCGTGGGTCAGCCCGCCGACCGGCCGTTGGACGATGGCGTCGGCACACCACTGGTCGCCCGCCGCGCAGTTGTCGTCGCCGGGGTAGACCTCGGCCGCCGTCTTGGCCGCGGCCGTCCCAAGGCTCGTCAGCAGGGCGTCCCGGCACGCGGCGAGATCGCCGCCGCCGCAGTACCGGTGGGCGAGCGGGCCCTTGACGTCCTCGCCGAGGACGCTCCGCAGATCCTTGTCGACGTAGGACCACCAGCCGTACTGGAAGGACGATCCGGCGTGCGAGCCGGTGGGCCCGTGCCCGGCCGAGGGCGCTTCGTCGACCCCCAGATTGACGCGCAGCGCGTCGTAGAGACCGTCGCCCAGCCCGGGTTTGAACTCGGCCTCCACCAGAAGCGGCCACCACGCGTCCATGATCCGTACGGCGTCCGGGTGCCCATAGGTGTGCGAGCCGGGGCTGGTCTCACGGCGCTGCGCGCCCGCCGACCGCCAGGACTCCAGCCGCTGCACCGCGGTCGCGAGCTTCGGGTCGTCGATGGGCCCCGACCGCACCACCTTCAGCAGCTCGGGCAGGACGTCCTCGCCGCGCAGATCGGTGAGGGCGGCCTCGGCCATGGCCCGGGTGAGCGCGGCGCGGGTGACGCCGCCCTTCCTGACCAGTGCGCGTACCCGGTCGTCGAGGAGGTTGCCGCGGTGCACCGAGCCGTTGCCGAAGCCGGCCGCGCTGTAGTCCTTGGCCAGCTTGTTGTTCCAGCTGATGTAGTAGTCCTGGTCGATGGATTGCGGATGCTCGGCGGGCGGGGTGTAGGCGGCGGTGTTGGCCGTCGGATCGAAGTCCCGCCACTCGTACGCGGTCTCGGCCTTGACCGGCAGCGAGGCGTCGATGCCGGCGGCGCGCGCCGGGTTCAGCCCGCTGTTGTAGTAGGCGGTCTGCCGGGAGTCGGCGTAGAACCAGTTGAAGGTGTAGTTGATGTTCTGCACGGCACTCTGGAAGGACTTCGCGTCCCGTACATAGCCCGGGTCGTTGAGCATCTGGAAGCCGGTGATCGAGTCGGCCTCATGGCGGTAGGTGGCGCGCAGCGACGTGTAGGCGACGGGTTTGCCGCCGACGGTCGCGCGATGCGTCACCAGTCCGTACGCGGTGCGGTGAACCTGCATCCGGTACGAGCCCGCGGCGGTGGAGTCGGCGACGGTGGGCTTCCACGCGTTGCGCCGCTCCAGCTTCTCCATGGGCCGGCAGTCGCCGTGGTAGCGGTAGTACGTGGAGTCCTTGCCGGGCGCGCCGCCGTCCGGGGAGCACAGCTCGACCGCGTAGGTGTCGGTGATGTCCTGGGCGGAGGTGGTGGCGCTCCAGGCGTAGTCCTGGCCGCGCCCGAGCTGGACGTACATCCCCACGCCCGCGAAGGAGGCGCCGCGTGCGCTGATCCCCGGGCCCTGGAGCTCCTGGAGCATCAGCAGCTGGGGGGCGAAGTAGCCGGTCTGCGGGCCGAAGACGGCTACCGGGTGGCCGCCGGCGGTGTACTTGCCGGAGACGACGAGCGCGTTGGACATGCCCTTCTTGCGGCTGAACAGATCGCGGGGCAGCACCCCGTCGTCGTAGATGCCGCGCAGCCTGTCGAGGGAGCCGGGCGCCTTGACCGTGGCGCGCGCCTTCGTCGTGGCGCCGCCCTGGCGGTCGTAGACGAGCCGTTCGGGGGTGACCGAGCCGGGGTCGGGCATGGCCACGCCCTGGGCGTTCGCCGGTTTTTCCGCGTACGGGAAGCCAGTGCCGTCGTGCACGGTCAGCACCGCCTCCGGGTCGTTGCGCTCCCGGAAGGACTCCCACACCTTGGTGCCCTCGGCGAGGCCGTACTTCTGCTGGGCGGCGAGCAGCGAGAGCGCGCCCTCCACCTCGCCGCCTCCGCCGTTGCCGAAGAGGGCGCCGACGACGGAGGCGAGGGCTATCAGATCGGTGAGCTTGAAGGGCTGGATCTCACCGGCGTTGGTGATCGCGTCGATATGCCCGGTGAGCACGTACTCGCCGGGGAAGGTGCGGCCGTCCTTCGCCTTCCTGGCGTAGGCGTTGATGCCGTCGACATATGACTGGGCGTCGGCCAGCGCCTGCTTACCGCGCTCGCCGCCGTGAGCGAGGATGGAAGCGATCTGCGCCTGGTAGTCCTGCTCGGTGTACGGCGCCTGCCGGAAGAAGTCCTGCTCCAGGCCCTGGTTGGCGGCGGCGCCGCCGGCGAAGGAAGTCAGCTCGCCGCGCCCCACATGGCGGAAGAGGTCCATCAGCCACAGCCGGTCCTGGGCGGCGGCGTAGCCGGCGCCGAACTCGGTGCCCTCGCGGGTGGTGCCCTGGATGTGCGGCACACCGGTCTTCTTGTCGCGGGTGATCGTGACGTCGTCGCGCGGCTTGGTCACGGAGGCCACCTGATCGGCGGGCACCCCGAAGGAGGAGTCGTTGAAGAAGCCGGTGAGCTTGTCATCGGTGAGGGTCGGATAGCCGCCGGCCAGGTTGTTGTACGGGCCGAGTTGGTCGGTGCTGTGCTCGGGGTGGGTGCCGAACGCCCGGTTGCCGAGGATCTCCACCAGCGTCGCGTTGCCGTTCGCGCCCGGCGGGAGGATATCGGCGCACTGGCCCCGGCAATAGTCGGTGACGGCCGCGGCGGCGGGCTCCGCACTGGCCTGTTGGGGAAGCGGCGCCGCGAGGGCCGCGCCGAGCCCCAGCACGGCGGCCGCCGCGATCACGGTGCTGGTGAGCTTGCGGCTTCTGATGGGTTTGCGGGATCTGATGGCCTTGCGGGTGCTGGTGGGCTTGGCGGTTCGTCGTCGCATATCCGCTCCTCCCGGTTGCCGTCGGGACGGAGGTTACCCACGGTTCAACCAACCCGGAAGATGAGCGTGCGTCAACTCATTGATGTGGCCTACCCGAGAACTTCCCGGGAATCCGATGGATCCGGATCGCACTGCGTTACGTCCATTCCACAACGAGTCGGGTCCGCACTCGCGGAGGTGGTATGAAGTGGCCGGTTTCAGAGCACTCGCACGAGAGGTTCGCAATCCACGCAGACACGTCACCGCCCGGCGCAGCTCGCTGCGCAAATGTCTCGAACGGTTCGCGCCGTACGGGCACCGGGCGACCTGGCACCATCTGTGCACCCGGACCGGGATCATCCCGGAGGACCGTAACCCCGAGCCCCTACGGCTGATCGCGGCACTGGAGGAGCTCGAGGAGGCCCGCACCCTGTGGCTCGCGTACGAGGCGGACTTCGCCGCCCGGCGCAGGCAGGAGAAACACCTCGGCATCCGCCAGCCGAGCGCCGTCGACGACTGGCATCTGCACACCTGGGGCGGATGCGACATCATGCCCTGCGAAAGCCCCTCGGCCCATCCCGCCGGCCGGCTCGCGGAGGTACTGCGCCGGCTGATCGTGGCGATGGAATCGGGGCCGGGATCGGCCTGCCCCATCTGCGCGCGGGAGCGTCTGGTCTGGCACGAGGATCTGGACCGCTACCCGGCGGCCGGGCCGGTCTGCGGGGACTGCGGCATCGTCGTGCCGGTTCCGCTGCTGACCACCGAGGCCCTGACGGCGTCCAGGCGCGCCCAGTTCGAGAGGCGGTACGCGGCCGCCTGACCCCGGCCGCCCCGCCCCAGGGGCGCGCTCGCCACCAAGGCCCCGCCCCCGGAGCCAGGCGAGCGCGCCACCGATACCTTTCACCGGACCGCCCGACGTCCCCCTCACGTCTGGCCGTCGACGGCGCCGCTCAGTGCACCCCCGGTGGCCGCCACCCATGCCCCCGGCCGCCGACGGCGACCGCCCGCCAGGGCGGGGAGCCGGCCGGGCGGGCGGCGGCGTGCAGGGGTCGCATCAGGGGTGCGTTGACAGCGGTAAGGTCTCCCACGCATGCTGAGCAAGCGCTTAGTGAGTGGTTGCCCAGGAGGCATGCATGGCAGAGCCCAGGATTTTCACCTCGCCCGACGAACTGCGGTCCGCGGTCGGCGAGGAACTCGGCCCCAGCGACTGGCTGGAGGTCGACCAGAAGCGGATCGATCTGTTCGCCGACGCGACCGGCGACCATCAGTGGATCCATGTGGACGCCGAGAAGGCGGCCGCCGGCCCCTTCGGCACGACGATCGCCCATGGCTATCTGACGCTGTCCCTGCTGCCCTCGTTCACCCCGCAGCTGCTGCGGGTCGACGGGGTGCGGATGGGCATCAACTACGGCGTGAACAAGGTCCGTTTCCCCTCCCCCGTCCCGGTGGGCTCCCGGCTGCGGGCCTCGGGCCGTATCGCGGAGGTGGCGGAGGTGACGGATGGGGTGCAGCTGACGCTGGTGGTGACCATGGAGCGGGAGGGCGGCACCAAGCCGGTGTGCGTGGCGGAGTCCGTCGTCCGCTTCTACCCCTGACGGGACAGCCGGGCGGAGCGGCCGCGGCGGCGCGGCGCGTGGGTCAACCGCTCGCCGCCGCGGTCCGGTTCCGCCCCGCCCCCACCATGCGCAGCACCAGTCCGGCGTAGAGCTCGCCGACCTCGTCGGGGGTGCTGCGGCCCTGGACGTTGAACCAGCGGGCGACGTCGATGCACAGGGACAGCACGGCGACCGTGGCGCCGCGGACGTCCGGGACGTCGAAGTCGCCCGTCTTCACCCCGTCCTCGATGATCGAGCGCACCGCGTCGTCCGTCGCCTTGCGGATGGCGATGACCTCGGCGTGGTGCTCCTCGGCGAGCGCGCCGAGCTCGTACTGGACCACGCGCGCGGTCATATGGTGCTCGGCGTGCCAGCGGACGAAGGAGCGGACGGCGTCGGCGAGCCGCTCGGCGGGGGTGCCGCCGCCGTCCCGGGCCCGCTCCAGGATGTCCAGGGCGAGCCGGTGGCCGACCTTGCTGATCTGGTAGAGCAGCTCTTCCTTGGTCTTGTAGTGGATATAGAGGGCGGCCGGGCTCATCCCGGCGCGGCCCGCGATGTCCCGGGTGGTGGTGGCGTGGTAGCCGCGCTCCGCGAAGGCGTGCACCGCGGCGGTCACCAGCCGCCGGGCCGCGTCCGGGGTGATGTCGCCCCACACCTCGGCCCTGCCCTCGGTCTGCTTCGGCTCCACGTCCATGGCGCACACCCTACACGGAGAGTGAGCAAGCGCTTAGAGGTGTCCGGCGGTCAGAAGGCCGAGACTCCGGTCAGCGCCCGGCCGATGAGCAGCTTCTGGATCTGGCTGGTGCCCTCGTACAGGGTCATGACACGGGCGTCGCGCAGCAGTTTGCCGACCGGGTACTCATCGATGTAGCCGTATCCGCCGAAGACCTGGAGGGCGTTGTTGGCGCAGCGCACCGCCGCCTCGCTCGCGTAGAGTTTGGCGACGGAGGACTCGGTGGCGAAGGGCAGTCCGCGGTCGATGTGGTCGGCCACCCGCCAGGTGAGCAGCCGCGCCGCGTCCACGTCCACCGCGATGTCGGATATCAGCTCCTGGACCAGCTGGTGGTGGGCGATGGTCCGGCCGAACTGCTCGCGCTCCCCCGCGTACGCCACCGCCGCGTCCAAGGCCGCCTGGGCGATGCCGACGCAGCCGGCCGCGACCGACATCCGCCCCTTGGCCAGGGCCGACATGGCGACCGAGAATCCCTTGCCCGCGGGGCCGACCATCGCGGAGGCGGGCACCCGCACCCCGTCCAGGGTCAGCTCGGCGGTGGCCTGGCCGCGCAGCCCGAGCTTGCCGTGGATCTCGCGGCGGATCAGGCCGGGCGCGTCGGCGGGGACCAGGAAGGCGCTGATGCCCCGGTGGCCCTCGTCGGGGCCGGTGCGGGCGAAGAGCAGCACCACATCGGCCCAGGTGCCGTTGGTGATGAAGGTCTTGGCGCCGCTGATCACATAGCTGTCGCCGTCCCGCTGCGCGCGCGTGGTCAGCCGCGCGGCGTCGGAGCCGGTCCCGGGCTCGGTCAGCCCGAAGCAGCCCACCGCCTCGCCCGAGCACAGCCTCGGCAGCCACTCCCGCTTCTGCTCCTCGCTCCCCCAGGCGGCCACCGACTTGGCGACCAGGCCGAGCGAGACGGAGACGATGCCGCGCACCGAGGAGTCGCCGCGGCCCAGCTCCTCGGTGACCAGGACATAGGAGAGGTGGTCGCCGCCGCTGCCGCCGTACTCCTCGGGGACGGTCAGCCCCAGGAAGCCGAGCGCGCCGAGCTTGCGGACGACGCCCCGGTCCACCCGCTCCGTACGGTCCCACTCGGCGGCGTACGGGGTGACCTCGCGGTCGACGAAGTCCCTGGCGAGCCGCCGCACCGCGGTCTGCTCCTCGGTGAGCTCGAGATCCATGGGACACCTTCCATGAGGAGAGTTAACTACCACTGCTAGTTTTAATGCGGAGCTCTACTATGTGCCGCATGGCCCGCCCCCGCAAGCCCCTGCTCAGCCGCGAGCGCATCGTCGCGGCCGCCCTCGGGCTGGTGGACTCCGAGGGGCTCACGGCGCTCTCCACCCGACGCCTGGCCG
Organism: Streptomyces sp. NPDC005393; assembly: GCF_040606675.1. Taxonomy (NCBI): domain Bacteria; kingdom Bacillati; phylum Actinomycetota; class Actinomycetes; order Kitasatosporales; family Streptomycetaceae; genus Streptomyces; species Streptomyces sp. NPDC005393. The sequence goes on from NZ_JBEXFG010000015.1 coordinate 6,683, forward strand.
CCGAGCTCGGGGTCAGCGGGCCGTCGCTCTACAACCACTTCACGACCAAGGACGAGATCCTCGACGCCGTCGCGGACACGGTCATCGCCCAGGTCGATGTATCGATGTTCGAGGACGGCGAGGACTGGCGCACGGCGCTGCTGGAGTGGGGCCGTTCCTACCGCGCGGCGCTCGCCGCCCATCCGCACATCGTGCCGTTCCTCGCCCAGGGGCCCGGCCGCCGCCCGGCCGGGCTGCGGATGGCGGACGCGGTCTTCGGCGGCATGGTCAAGGCGGGCTGGCCACCCGCGCACGCCACCCGCATCGGCGCCCTGATGCGCTACTACGTGGCCGGCTCGGCGCTCGGCTCCTTCGCGCGCGGCTTCGTCGACGACCCGAGCGCCTACGACCCCGCCGACTATCCGCATCTGGGCCAGGCGCATCTGCTCGCCGAGCACCAGGAGCGGGTGGACGAGGGCGCCTTCGAGACGGGGTTGCGGGCCCTGGTGGACGGGCTGGCACTGTGGCACCCGGAAACGGCCAGGTGACGGCGGTTTCTCAAGGCTAGGATCGCCCCATGTCACAGCTTGTATCGGTCAACTACCGCAAGTACGACGGCACTCTGCACTGGAATCTGCGCATGCGCAGGCTCGGCGAGGACGACCACGGCGTATGGCTGGGGCTTCCGGCCCACTCCGTGATGCGCAAGGGACACGGCCCCGACGTCACGCTCGATGTCGCGCATGTGATCCTCTGCCCGCGCGATGCGTGGTGGACCGCGGCCTTCAACGCCCCGCCGCGCGAGACCGAGATCTACTGCGACATCACCACCCCGCCCGAGTGGGTCTCCCCGTACGAGGTCACGATGGTGGACCTCGATCTCGACGTCATACGCAAGCGGACGGACGGCGCGACGCGGATGGTCGACCAGGACGAGTTCGCCGAGCACCAGGTGCGGTACGGATACCCGGCGGAGGTCATCGCGGAGGCTGAGGCGGCGGGGCGCCGGCTGCTGGAGGCGGTGGGCGGCGGGGCCGAGCCGTTCGGGGACGCGTACGGCCGGTGGCTGAGCATGGTGGACGGCGACGGCGAGCGGCCGTAGACCGCCCTAGAACACCACCAGGGCCCGCCCGCCCCTCCCCTGAAGCATCGCGTCGAAGGCCGCCGGGATGCCGTCCAGGCCGATCCGCTCGGTCACCATGGCCGACAGATCGAGGCGGCCCGCGCGGATGTGCTCGGCGAGTACGGGCAGATCGCGGGCCGGGTCGCTGTTTCCGTAGACACAGCCGGAGAGCGTACGGCCGAAGTAGAACAGCTCCAGCGCCGAGAACGAGACCTGCTGCTCCTTGCCGCCGATCCCGACGACCGCCGTCCGGCCCCCGCGCCGGGTGGCGGACCACGCCGTACGGATGGTCTCGGCGCGGCCGACGCACTCGATGGCCACGTCCGTGCCGTGGCCGCCGGTGAGGGCGCGGATCCGCTTGGCCGTCTCGTCGCCGGCCGGCACGAACTCGGTCGCGCCCGCGGCGCGGGCCAGCTCCTCCTTCGCCGGGGAGACATCCACCGCGACGATCGGGCCCGCACCCGCGATACGGGCCGCCTGCAGCACGGCCAGCCCCACCCCGCCGACGCCGAACACCGCGACCGACTCACCCGGTCGGACCTGGGCACAGTGGTGCACCGCGCCGTACCCCGTGAGCACCGCGCAGCCGAGCAGGGCGGCGTCGGTGAGCGGCACGCCCTCGGGCAGCGGCAGCACGGCGTGCGCCGGTACGACGGTCTCCTCGGCGAAGGCGGCCGTGCCGAGCCCGGGGTAGAGCTCACTGCCGTCGGAGCGGAGCTTGGCGTACGGGGCGGTGGCGGCGCCCCCGGCGTTGGCACACAGCCAGGGTTCAGCGAGCCCGCAGAAGTGGCAATCGCCGCAGGAGGGGGCCCAGTTGAGCACGACGGCATCCCCCGGCGCGACCCCGGTCACCCCCTCGCCCACCGCTGTCACCGTGCCCGATCCCTCGTGCCCGAGGACGGCGGGGGCGGGCTGGCGGAGCGTGCCGTTGGAGAGTGACAGATCCGAATGACACACCCCGGCGGCCGCGAGCCGCACCCGCACCTGCCCGGGGCCGGGGTCGGGCAGATCGATCTCGGCGAGACGGAGTGGGGTGCCGATGGCGGGGAGGACGGCGGCGCGGGTCATGGGCGTGGCTCCTCGGGTTGGCGGAACGGATGGATTATCGCGATCGGTGGGGCGCGTCGGGCGCCTGCGGCGGGCGGAGCCCCCACCCCGCCCCTTCCCGGAACCGGGGCTCCGGCCCGGACCCGGCTTCGCCCCCGGGCCCCCGGACGCCTTTCGGGCGTGTCCTCAATCGTCGGACGGGCTGGGTTTCGCCGGCGCGTTCGAGGGGCGGGGTCCAGGGGCGGAGTCCCTGCCACGGGCGGCAGCGAAGGGCGGGGCAGGGGCACCCCATCGCCGCCCACCCTCAGAACTGCAGCGACTTCGTCTGGAGATACTCCGCCAGACCGTGCGCGCCCAGCTCCCGTCCCACTCCCGACTGCTTGTAGCCCCCGAACGGCGCCAGCGGGTTGAAGCGCCCCCCGTTGATGTCGACCTGCCCCGTCTCCATCCGGCGTGCGAAGGCGACGGCCGTCGCCTCGTCCGCCGCCCATACCGCGCCCGCCAGCCCGTAGACCGTGCCGTTGGCGATGCGGAGCGCGTCGTCCTCGTCCTCGTAGCGCATGAGGCAGATGACCGGGCCGAAGATCTCCTCCTGGGCGACGGTCATCTCGGGAGTGACGTCGGCGAGGACGGTCGGCGCGAGGTAATAGCCGGTTTCGCGGCCCTCGGGGGTCTGCGGGCCGCCGGCGACGAGGCGGGCGCCTTCCTCCAGGCCCCGTTCGATATAGCCGCGCACGCGGTCGCGCTGCGTGGCGTTGACGACGGGGCCGAGGCGGCCGCCCTCGTCGTGGGGGTCGCTCGGGAGGTACTTCTTGGTGGCGGTGGCGGCGAGGGCCACGGCCTCCTCGTAGCGGTCGGCGTCGACGAGCATGCGGGTCCAGGCGCTGCACGTCTGGCCGGAGTTGGCGAAGACGTTGGCGACGCCGACCTTGACGGCCTTGGCCAGATCGGCGCCCGGCAGGATCACGTTGGCGGATTTGCCGCCGAGTTCGAGGGCGACCCGCTTGACGGCCGCGCCCGCGACCGCGCCGATCCGCTTGCCGACGGCCGTGGAGCCGGTGAAGGAGACGAGGTCGACGTCCTCGTGTCCGGCCAGGGCCTGGCCCGCGACCGGGCCGAGGCCGGTGACGAGGTTGAACACCCCGGCCGGGAGGTCCGCTGTGTGGACGGCCTCCGCGAAGAGCTGGGCGACCAGCGGGGTGTCCTCGGCGGGCTTGAGGACGACCGTACAGCCGGCCGCGAGCGCGGGTGCCACCTTGGCGACGATCTGGTGGAGCGGGTAGTTCCAGGGGGTGATGGCGCCGACGACGCCCACCGGCTCCTGGAGCACGGTGGAGTTGCCGACCTTCTCCTCGAAGGCGTACGAGCCCGCGAGCCGCGCGTACGATCCGGCGACCGTGATCGGCAGGTCGGCGTGGACGGCGCGGGCGAAGGCGAGCGGTGCGCCGAGTTCGGCGGTGACGGTTTCGGCGATCTCGTCGCGGCGGGCGGCCAGCGCGTCGCGCAGCGCGGCCAGCCGGGCGGCGCGTTCGGCGGGCGGGACGGCGGCCCAGCCGGGGAAGGCCGCGCGGGCGGCGCGTACGGCGGCGTCCACGTCCTCGGCGGTGCCGGCCGGTACGGCGCCGATGACCCGTTCGTCGGCCGGGTTCACGACCTCGATGGTGTCGGAGCCGGCGGACGGCCGCCACGCTCCGTCGATGTACATCCCGTCATGGGCCTGCATCGCGCCTCCCGCGTCGGCAGCCGTTTTCCTGGCGGGATACAAACTAGCGCCGGTAGTTTTAGCCTGCCAGGGGGTGTGGCGTGCCCTGGGTCACGTAGGCCCTGTCCTGTTGGTCTTCGAGGCTGAGACATCGGCGACCGCCGCCGTAGGAGCCCGCGGTGGCTTCACGGGTCAGATGATGCCCAACGCGAGCCCCGCGGCCGGCACCACCAGCGAGGTGAGCGCCGCCCACCCCTTGAACTCGTCGTCGTCGCCGTCCGCACCGTCGGCGGCGTCCGCCGCCGGGCCGCCGGTGGCCGACTCCGCGTCGGTGCCGCCGCCGGCGCCGGTGGTCCGCCCGGCCTTGCCGAAGCGGACGCCCTTGCCGCCCTTGGCCCCGGCGCCGGGGCCGACGAGCCTGCTCGTCGTGTCTTGACGCGAGAGCAATAAGCGCAAAACCCCAGGTCAATCCGGTTGGGCGGCGGAGAGCTCAAGAGCGGTCACCCGCACCGGGCAGCCGTTGAGCACAGCCGTCCCCGACAGCGGATCGAGCCGCGAGCCGTCGATGAGCTGATTGACGTTGACCCCGGGATCGGCCTCGGCCACCGACAGCCGGGTGCCGGGACGGCCATGGCCCCAGCCGTGCGGAAGGCTCACTACCCCGGTCCGTACCGCGTCCGTCACCTCGACCGGCACCTGCAGCTCCCCGCCGTCGCCGGTGACCCGCGCGAGGCCGCCGTCGGTCAGGCCCAGCCGGGCGGCGTCCTCGGGGTGGACCTGGAGCGTGCAGCGGTTGCTGCCGCCCATCAGCGCCGGGACGTTGTGCATCCAGCTGTTGTTGGAGCGCAGATGGCGGCGGCCGACGAGTACGAGCCCCGCGGGCCGGTCGCCCAGCGCGCGGCGCAGCCGGCCGACGTCGGCGGCGATGGGTTCCGGGCACAGCTCGACCGTGCCGCTGCGGGTCTTCAGCAGACCGGGGATGCGCGGTCGCAGCGGTCCGAGGTCGATGCCGTGCGGATGGGCGAGCACCTTCTCCAGGCTCAGCCCGTCGGGGTCGGCGCCGAATCCGTCGCCGTACGGGCCGAGCCGCAGCATCATATCCAGCCGCCGCTCGGCGCCGGTCAGCCCGGTCAGCCGCGCGGCCGGCTCGGCGCTCTCGCACCCGTACACCGGCGAGTGCGGGTCGGCGACCGCCTTGCCGAGGGTCGCGTCGATCACCATCGCGTCCACGGCCGCCGGATCGGCCCCGCCCTGGCCACTCACGCACAGCACCAGCCGCGCCAGGATGTCGGTCTCGCTCATCCGGTCGGCGTCGAGCGGAACGGCGGCGCGGGTGTAGCGCACCTGATTGCGGACGGCGAGGCTGTTGAAGGCGTAGTCGAAGTGCGGGCTCTGGCTGGGCGGGGGCGGCGGCAGGACGACATGGGCGTGGCGCGAGGTCTCGTTGAGATACGGATCGACGCTGACCATGAAGTCGAGCCCGGCCAGCGCCGCGTCGAGGCGGTCGCCATCCGGCGCGGAGAGCACGGGGTTGCCCGCGAGCGCCAGCAGCGCCCGGATCTTCCCCTCCCCCGGCGTCTCGATCTCCTCCGCGAGCGCGACCGTGGGCAGTTCGCCCTTCGCCTCGGGATGGCCGCTGACCCTGCTGTGCCAGCGGCCGAGCGCGAACCCCTTCCCGGGCCGCGCCGGGCCCTCCCGCCGGGCCGTCGCGGCCAGGGGGAACATCGCGCCGCCGGGCCGGTCCAGCTGCCCGATGAGCGCGTTGACCACATCGACCAGCCAGCTGGTGAGCGTGCCGAACTCGACGGTGGTGGAGCCGATCCGCCCGTACACCACACCCCTCGCCGCCGCGGCCAGCTCCCGGGCGAGGGTACGGATCTCCTCGGCCGGCACATCGCACGCCCCGGCCACCGCCTCGGGCGGGAAGTCGGCGGCCAGCCGCCGGACCTCCTCCACTCCGCTGAGATGCTCGGCGAGCGGGCCCAGGGCGACCAGATCCTCGGCGAACAGCACATGCGCCATGGCGAAGAGCAGCAGGGCGTCGGTGCCGGGCCGGATCGCCACATGGCGGTCGGCCAGCTTCGCCGTACGGGTGCGCCGCGGATCGATCACCACCAGCCGCCCGCCGCGCCGCCGCAGCGCCCGCAGCCGGCCCGGGAAGTCGGGGGCGGTGCACAGGCTGCCGTTGGAGTCCAGCGGGTTGGCCCCGAGCATCAGCAGATGGTCCGTACGGTCCAGATCGGGCACCGGGATCGCGTTCGCGTCGCCGTACAGCAGTCCGCTGGAGACGTGCTTGGGCATCTGGTCGAGGGTGCTGGCGGTGAAGACATTGCGGGTGCGCAGCGCGCCGAGCAGCACCTGCGGATAGAGCCCGCCGGCCACGGTGTGCACATTGGGATTGCCGAGCACGACCCCCACGGCCTGCGGTCCGTGCTCCCGCAGCAGCGGCCCGAGCCCCGCCTCGACGGCCGCGAACGCCTCGTCCCAGCCGGCTTCCTGAAGCCGCCCGTCACGGCGTACGAGCGGTCGCCGCAGCCGGTCCGGGTCCGCGTCGAGCTCACCGAACGACGCGCCCTTGGGGCAGATGAAGCCCCGGCTGAAGACGTCCTCGCGATCGCCGCGCGCCCGGGTCACCCTGCCCTCCTCGACGGTCAGGGTGAGCCCACAGGTGGCCTCGCACAGCGGGCAGATACGCAGGGCGGTACGGCTCATCGGTCCCTCCGGGGAACGGCGACGACGACGGCGACGGTGGCGCGCGACTCACCATACCGACTGGTACGCATGTCGGGGAACGGCTGCGGCAGACCGCCCTGTCCCGGCCCGGCCCGGCCCGGCCCGGCCGCTGTCGATACGCGACTCCGCCGCACCGGGGGCAACCCTCCGGCCCCGGCCCCAGGCGCCGGACGGGCTTGCGGCTCGTCCGGGCGAAATACAGCCCGTCCGGCGCTTGAGGACACACCCGAAGGGTGTCTGAGATCAGGGACGAGGACGCAGGCTGGGGCCCGGGGCGCCCCAGCCCCCGACCAGGCCGGGGAGGGGCGGGGCGGGGCGGGGAACAACCCGCCGCCCCCTCAGTCCAGCAGCCGCGCCAGATAGGCCCGCAACAGCTCCTTCGTCTCCGCCACGATCGCCGGATCGCCCGCCGGGTCCACCCGGAACGCCAGCCGCAGCAGCGCGTCCGCCGCCTCGACCGCGAGCAGGAAGGCGACCCGCAGCCGCTCGTCGGCCTCGTCACCGCCCTCGACCCCGAGGCGGTCGGCGAGCAGGGCCCGCAGCCGGTCCGCCACCAGGTGGTTGGGCTGGTCCGGCAGTCCGGTCGCCGGGACCGGCATGCCGAACTCGATGAGCGCGAACCCCGGCGCCCCGCGCTTCATCGCCAGATACTCGTCGACGACGACGTCCATCGCCTCCCGCCAGCCGGCGTCCGGACCGGACTCGGCGAGCCGCCGGGTGATCCGCGCGGCGTACTCGTCGAGATTGCGGTGGGCCAGGGCCTCGGCCATCGCCCGCTTGTTGGAGAAGAAGCGGTAGACCGAGCCGATGGGGACCTGGGCGCGCTCGGCCACCGCGCGGGTGCTCAGTTGTTCATAGCTGATCTCGTCGAGCAGCTCGGCGCAGGCGTCGAGGATCCGGCCGAGGCGTTCGGCGCTACGGCGTTGGACCGGATGGCGGCGGAGGGGGGGTAGGGGCACGCCACCATCCTGCCCGATCATTGACGCACCCTGTCTTCGATTCCTATCGTCTGACATAGGAATGGGTGAGCGGCGGAAGGCGTGCGATGGGCGACGGCACAGGGATCGAGCAAGCGCGTAAGACGGCCGAAGGGCTGGTCCACGCCTCCGGGTTCGGCAATGAGCACAGCAGCGAGGCCGTTCCCGGCGCGCTGCCCATCGGGCGCAACTCACCCCAGCGCGCCCCGCTCGGGCTGTACGCGGAGCAGCTGAGCGGCACCGCCTTCACCGAGCCGCGCGCCCACAACCGCCGCTCCTGGCTCTACCGCATCCGCCCCTCCGCCGCGCATCCGCCGTTCGTACGGACCGACAACGGCGCGCTGCGCGGCGCACCCTTCACCGAGACCGTGCCGAACCCCAACCGGCTGCGCTGGGACCCGCTGCCGGAGCCCCCCGCCGGCACCGACTTCCTGTCCGGTCTGTGGACCCTCGGCGGCAACGGCGACACCACCCAGCGCACCGGTATGGCCATCCATCTCTACGCCGCCAACGCGCCCATGACCGACCGGGTGTTCGGCGACGCGGACGGCGAGCTGCTGATTCTCCCCGAGCGGGGCGGGCTGCTGCTGCGCACCGAGTTCGGGCTGCTGCCTGCCGAGCCGGGCCATATGGCGCTCATCCCGCGCGGCGTGCGGTTCCGGGTCGAGCTGCTCGACCCCACCGCGCGCGGCTATGTCTGCGAGAACTACGGCCGCCCCTTCGTCCTCCCCGACCTCGGCCCGATCGGCGCCAACGGGCTGGCCAACGCCCGTGACTTCCTCGCCCCCGTCGCCGCCTACGAGGACGTCGAGCGCCCGGTGGAGGTGATCAACAAGTTCTGCGGCAATCTGTGGTCCGCGACGTACGACCACTCCCCGCTGGACGTCGTCGCCTGGCACGGCAACCACGTCCCGTACGTATACGACCTACGCCGTTTCAATGTGCTCGGCACCATCAGTTATGACCATCCCGACCCGTCCATCTTCACGGTGCTCACCTCGCCGTCCGACACCCGGGGGCTCGCGAGCGTCGACTTCGTGGTCTTCGCGCCGCGCTGGCTGGTCGGCGAGGACACCTTCCGTCCGCCGTACTTCCACCGCAATGTCATGAGCGAGTTCATGGGGCTGATCGAGGGCGCGTACGACGCGAAGACCGGGGGCACGGGCGGCTTCGTGCCCGGCGGCGGCTCGCTGCACAACATGATGTCGGCGCACGGCCCCGACCAGGAGACCTTCGAACGGGCCAGCTCCGCCGAGCTGACGCCGCGCAAGGTGGACGACGGGCTGGCCTTCATGTTCGAGACGCGCTGGCCGGTCACGACCACCCGGCAGGCGCTGGAGGCGCACCACCTCCAGGGGGGCTACGACGACGTATGGCAGGGTCTGGAGCGCCACTTCCGTCCGTGACGCCGGCTGTGACCGTGACCGTGACCCGTGCCGTGCCGTGACCGGAGACCCGTGCCGTGACGACCTTCGCCCCCGACTCGCTCGCCCTGAACCGCAAGCTGCCGCTGTGGTACCAGGTCTCGCAGTCGCTGCGCGCCTCGATACTCGGCCGAGGCCCGCATGACCCGCTGCGGCTGCCGACCGAGGACCGGCTCGCCGAGCACTACGGCGTCAGCGTGCTCACCATGCGGCAGGCGCTCAAGGAGCTGGAGTCGGAGGGGCTGATCAGCCGCCACCGGCGGCGCGGCACCTTCATCGAGCCGAGCGCGCGGCGCGGCTCGCCGGTGCGGCTGCTGGGGTCGGTGGACGCGATCGTGGCCCAGCAGTCCGGGGAGCGGACGACCGTGCTGGACCACGGCCGGGCGCCGGTGCCGGCGGAGCTGGCGGAGTACTTCCCCGGGCTGGACGAGGCGGCCGCCTACCGCCGGCTGCGCCGCGACGGCCACAGCGGCGAGCCGACCAACTGGGCGGAGAACCTCGTCCGCCCCGAGCTGGCCGACCGCATCGACCTCGCCGACCTCGCGCGCTGGCCGATGACGAAGGTGCTGAGGGACACGGTGGGGGTCCGGATCAGCCGGATCACGGACACGGTCGAGGCGCGCCTCGCGGACCCGGAGACGGCCCGCCTCCTCCAGGTCCCGCTGCTCAGCCCGATCCTGCACTACACGGGGGTGACGTACGACGAGAGCGGGCGGGTGGTGGACGTGGCCCGCATCCACTACCGGGGCGACCGCTTCTCGTTCACGGTGACCCTCGACGCCGAGTGACCGCCGTCGGCCGAGTGGTTCGCCCCGGGATGCGTTGCCGGCGGGCCGGGGCGCGCTGACGCCCGCGGCGTCGCGGGGGCGGCGATGCTCGCGTGGCCGCGCCCCGCCCGGCACCGCCGGGCCACGCCGTTTCGCGTGCCGCCGTCGGGGCGGGAGGACATGTCCGCCGCGGCGGGGGCCGGCGGTCAGCGGGACGTCGCACCGCCCCGGGGCCGGAGCCGGCCATGGATACCATTCCGGGCGTGGGAGAACGCGACGCACCGCTGCTGGGGGACCTGATGCCGTGGTCCGTGGGGCCGCTGCGGCTCGGGCGGGCGTGGGTCATGGGGCCGGACGCCGCGTCGCTGGCCGCGCGCTGGGAGCGGCTGGTCGGGGCCGAGGACGAGGCCGGGCGCGCGGCGCTGTTCCGGCCGAGCCGCGCCCGTACGCTGCACACCTCCGTACCGCAGCTGCCCGGCCAGGCAACCTCCACCGCACGGCTGGCGCGTGCGGACGGGCCGTGTCCCGCGCCGGTACGGGTCGCGCACGGGCCGTTCGACCAGCAGTGGCTGATACCGGATCACCGGCTGATCGACGCCGCCCGCCCGGAGCTGTGGCGGGTGGCCGACGACCGGCAGATCCATGTCGTCGAGGCGGCCGGACCGGATCCCGATCCGGTGCTCACCTTCTCCGCGCTGCTGCCGGACGGCCACTCCCCCGCCGGCCGTCCCGGCCGTATCCGGCCGCTCTACCGCCGCCCCGGCGGGCAGGAACCCAATCTCGCGCCCGGTCTGCTCGATCACCTCACCACGCGGCTCGGCCGCCCCGTCACCGCCGAGGACTTTCTCGCCTGGACCGCCGCCGTGGCGCGGAGGCACCCCTGCGCCGTCCCCCTCACCACCGACCCCGAGACGTGGGAGGCGGGCGTGGCGCTGGGCCGCCGTGCGCTGTGGCTGCATACGCGCGGGGCGCACAGTGGTGAGCGCCCGCGTATGCCGGGCGGCCAGCGCCCCTACGTACGTGCCGCGCTCCCGGCGCGCGGGCTGCCGGATTCCCTCGGCTATGACCCGGACGAAGCGGCCCTGCTCCTCGGCGAGGGCCGGATCTCCCCCGTACCGCGGACCGCGTGGGAGTTCCACGCGGGCGGGGTGCGAGTGCTGGAGACATGGTTCGAGCGCCGTACGGCCCTGGGCGAGCCCGGCACGCTGGAGGCGCTCGGCCCGGCGGGCTGGCCGTCCGCGTGGACATCAGAGCTGCTGGAGCTGATCACCGTGCTGGCGCTGCTCGCCGAGCTCCGCCCGGAGCAGCGGGCGCTCACCGACGGGCTGGCGGGCGGGCCCGGGATCGACGCGGCGGAGCTAGGCGCGGCGGGAGTGCTTCCGGTGCCGGGGGCGGCCCGGCGCCCGGCGTCGGTGCTGGACCATCACGAGGAGGGCCCGGAGGGCCAGTTCGCCCTGCTCTGACGCCCGTACGACCTGTGTGCCGACCGACGCTCAGGGCATCGGCCGGCTGGTCGCTGCTACGTCTGGCGGTGAGCCGGAGCGTCCGTCCTTCGCCGCCATCCCGGGACCACAGCGGCGTGGCGTGGATCACAGCACGGAGACAACCGGCTGGAGCGGGCCGGATGTTCCCGTGTCCGCCCGGGATGCGGACGACACCTCGTAGGGGCCGGTCGGATCAGCCGTGGCTGCCGAACAGCGAGCGACGCAACCGGCGCAGCGGCGCGAACAGCGACACCCGCGCGCCTCGGCTGTTCTTCGAGCGCGTGTGATCGCGCGCGGTCAGCTCCTGCATCAGCACTGCCGCGCCCTCGGCCTCCCGCTGGGGGACGGCAGGGCCGCCCATCACCGCGAGATGGCGTTCGAGGCGCGCGCTGGACGCGGCGCTCCCGCAATTGATGGCAGGCACTCGTGGCCTGCTGCGTACTGTTATCTGCTCCATGACACTCCCCACCCGTACGAGGGCACCCGCCCCGGGCAGAGTAACCCTACCTCCCCGAGCCGTCACCCACGCATCCCAGGTTACCGATTCACCACCGCGTCAAGGGTGTTGACGGGACCTATCACCCGCGGACAAATTGCCGGACGGACCAATCCATCCTCCCACCGGCCCCGAATAGCTGCTTGAAGGAATGCTTCCGACAAGCGTGCGAAGGACCGACAGGATGACCGCAATCACCAGGAGCTTGGCCGCGCTGGTCAGCTGTGCACTGGCCGCGGGCGGGCTCACGGCCGCCGGCGTGGCCGTGTTGCAGCCGGAGACGGCTCAAGCGTCCTCCCACCGCGAGGCGCCGCTGATCTCCGGTCAGCCGCAGTACGACACAACGGACGTCTACGCGTTCGTCAGCCCCGACAAGCCGAACACGACCACCATGGTCGTCAACATGCTGCCGTTCGAGGACCCGGCGGGTGGGCCGAACTTCTACAAGTTCGCCAACGACGCCCGCTACGACCTGCATGTCGACAACGACGGTGACGGGCAGGGCGATGTGCTCTTCCGGTGGACCTTCAAGGACCACTTGAAGAACGGGGACACGTTCCTCTACAACACCGGCCCGGTCACCTCACTCGACGACCCGGATCTCAACTTCACCCAGACCTATGACCTCGAAGTCATCAAGCTGAGGCACCAGAAGGCCGTCGCCAGGGCCACGCTCGGCCACAACCTCCCGGTCGCCCCGTCGAATGTCGGCAAGGCGTCGATGCCCAAGTACCAGACGCTCCGCGACCAGGCGGTGCGGAAGATCGGGTACAGCGGCGGTTCGACGGCCTTCGCCGGCCAGGCCGACGATCCGTTCTTCCTCGATCTGAGGGTCTTCGACCTGCTGTACGGCGGGGACATGTCCGAGGTCGGGCAGGACAGCCTCAAGGGCTACAACGTCCAGTCCCTGGCCCTCCAGGTGCCGACGTCGTCGCTGACCGAGTCCAAGGACCAGCCGGTCGTCGGCCTGTGGTCCACCACCCACCGCAAGACCGCGAACGGCGACTGGGCCCAGGTCTCCCGGCTCGGCAGCCCGCTGGTCAACGAGGTGGTCATCCCGCGCAAGAACAAGGACAAGTTCAACGCCTCGTCCCCGTGGGACGACGCGCAGTTCCTGCCGTTCGTCCAGGATCCGGAGCTGGCCCGGCTGGTCGAGCAGATCTACAAGATCAAGGCACCGGCCACCCCGCGCGACGATCTGGTCCAGGTCTTCCTCACCGGGGTGCCCAAGCTCAACCAGCCGCCGAACGTCCGCCCCGCCGAGGAGCTCCGGCTCAACACCTCCATCCCGCCGACCGCCGGCCCCAAGCGGCTCGGCGTCCTTGACGGCGACAACGCCGGATTCCCCAACGGCCGGCGGCTGACCGACGACGTCCTCGACATCTCGCTGCAGGCCGTGGAGGGCGAACTGCTCGGCAAGAAGAACGATCTGGGCGACGCGGTGGACGCGAACGACCAGAAGTTTGGCGGCTCCTTCCCGTATCTCGCGGTGCCCAACTCCGGTTCGGACGCCACCATCGCCGCGAAGAGCGCCGGACAGTCACTGCTGAACGGCGGTTCGGGCATCGGCTCCTCCTCCGACGACAACATGCTGCTCGCCGGGTCCGCGGCGGCCGGTGGCGGGGCCGTGCTGCTGCTGGGCCTCGGGTTCCTGTGGATGCGGTCGCGCCGCAGGGCTCCCCGCGTGCGCCGGCACTGACCCCTGGGTGCCACCGGCCCCTCCCCTGGGGCGCGGCCCCCGCAGATCCCGCGCGGCGGCCGTGCCCCTTTCTCCCCTCCCGTCCCCGTCCCCTCGTGTCCCGGCGAAAGGCAGCTGTCACCATGGCTCTACGGCCACCCCTCCCCCACACGGCCAAGACCGCGGCCGTCGTGTTCGCGCTCGCGGTGGGGCTGACCGCCGCCTCGATCGTGGTCGACGCGTCGGACGGGACCGGCGGCCGCCAGGACACCGCCCGTGCCGTGCGGCCCGCCGCCGCGCGGCTCGAGCAGTTCACCGCCGACGGGCTCGCCCAGCAGATCAGCACCGTGCAGAGGCATCTGCGCGCCGAGCCGAAGGACGCGACGGGCTGGGCCGGGCTCGGCTCGGCCTATGTCGAACAGGCCCGCGGCACGGGCGACCCCACCCGCTATCCGCAGGCGGAGAAGGCGTTCACCCGCTCCCTGTCCGTCCAGCCGCGCGACAACGACACGGCCCTCGCCGGGCGCGCCTCGCTCGCCGCCGCGCGCCATGACTTCCGGGGCGCGCTGCGCGACGCGGACAAGGCCCTGAAGGTGAACTCCTACAGCCAGGGGGCGCTGGCCGTCCGCGTCGACGCCCTCGTCGAACTCGGCCGCTACAAGGACGCGTACACCGCCGCCCGGAAGGCCGACGCGCTCCGCCCCGGCATCCCCGTCTTCACCCGCCTCGCCTACGTCCTCGAACTGCGCGGCGATCCGGCCGGGGCGCGCCGGGTGCTGCTGCGCGCCAAGGACTCCGCGACCTCGCCCAGCGATATCGCCTATGTCTCCACGGCGCTCGGACAGCTCGCCTGGGGCCAGGGCGAGTACGGCACCGCGCGCGCCGCGTACGCCGATGCCCTGCGGGCCGTCCCCGGTTACCTCCCGGCGCTGGAGGGCCGCGGCCGCACCTCCGCCGCGACCGGCCGGCTCGACGCGGGCATCCGCGATCTGGAGGAGGTCGTACGGCGTTATCCGCTGCCCGCGGAGCTCTCGGCGCTGGGCGAGGCGTACGAGGCGCGGGGCGACCGCGCCAAGGCGCGCCAGCAGTACGCCGTGGTCGACACCTGGATCACGCTCGCGCGGGCCAACGGCGTGGCCACCGACCTCGACAGCGCGTTGGTCGCGGCCGACCACGGCGACGTCAAGGAGGCGCTCAAGGCGGCCCGCGCCGAGTGGGACCGCCGCGAGACCGTGCACACCGCGGACGCCCTGGCCTGGGCCCTGCACCGCAATGGTGACGACAAGAGGGCCCTGGCCTATGCCAAGCGCGCCGCCGAGCCGGGCTATCGCAACGCGGCGTTCCTCTACCACCGGGGCGTCATCGAGAAGTCCCTCGGCGACTCCGCGTCCGCCCGCCGCCATCTCACGGCGGCGCTCGGCCTCAACCCCGGCTTCTCCCCGACCGCCGCGCGCGCCGCGAAGGCGGCGCTGAAGGGGTTGGGTGGTCAGCGGTGAGCCGGGCGCTCTGCGGATTCACGTACGGGGTCGAGTGCGGGTGTGCAGGTGGTTGCTGTGGATGGTGCGTGCGGGGTCGGGCCCCGGGCCCGTCGCGGCTCCGCCGGGTGCGGCTCTCGTCCTGCCTGAGGTGGCGTGCGGGGACGCTCCGTCGGACGGCACGGTGCTCCCCCGGGTGCGGCTTTCGTCCGGCGCCCGGGAGGGGTGCCTCGGAAAAAACGCTTGATCTGGCGCAACTACTAGGTCAAGCGAAAAAACAAGAGGTGCCCCCACCCGGCGGCGGGCCGCACCACGCGACGCCCGGAAGCCGGGACTCCGGCCTCGGCCAGGGCCCAGGGGAGCCGATGCTCCAACCACCCGCGCCCGGACGAAAGCCGCACCCGGCCGCCGAGCCGCGCACCCCCCAACGGCGCATATCCGCAACCGCAACCACGACCACCGCCGGCACCAGGAAGGTACGTCCATGAAACGGCTGACACGGCGTGTGCGCCGTATGGCCGCCGCCGCAGGGGTACTGGCGGGGGCCGTGGGCCTGGTGGTGCTGCCCGCCGGCACGGCCGACGCGCATCCGCTCGGGAACTTCACCGTCAACCGCTACGACGGGCTGGTCGTCGCCCCCGGTGAGCTGCGGGTCGACCATGTCGAGGACCTCGCCGAGATCCCGGCCGCGCAGGCCAAGCCGCAAATCGACCGGGATGGCGACGACGCGCTCTCCAAGCGGGAGTTGGCGGCGTGGGCACAGCGGCGCTGTGCGAGCGCTGCGCGCGGGGCGCGGCTGACCGCCGGGGGGCGCGAGGTGTCCGTACGCGCCGGGCGCGCCGAGGCGCGCAACCGGCCGGGGCAGGCGGGGCTTCCGACGCTGCGCGTCGAGTGCCGGCTGACGGCCGCGCTGCCGCACGGCGAGCGGGCGACGGTCGCGTACCGGCCGCAGGACATCGGAACCGGGCCCGGCTGGCGGGAACTGACGGCCCAGGGCGACCGGATGACGCTCACCGACTCCGATGTGCCCAAGGACTCCGTCTCGCGGCGGCTGACCCGCTATCCGAAGGGCCAGCTCTCCTCGCCGTCCGATGAGCGGTCCGCCACGCTGCGCGACAAGCCCGGCGGGCCCGCGCTCGCCGCGTCGGCGTCCGAGCGGGGGGAGCCGACGGGCTCGGGGGTGCTGCCGCGCGGCGCGGACCGCTGGACACAGGCGCTCACCTCGATGGTCGCGCGCCATGACATCACCTTCGGCTTCGCCCTGACGGCCTTCGCCACCGCCGTACTGCTCGGCGCGATGCACGCGCTGGCCCCCGGGCACGGCAAGACGATGATGGCGGCCGCCGCCGCGGCGGGCGGGCGCAGCGCGCTGCGCGATGTGCTGGCGCTGGGAGCGTCGGTGACGGTCACTCATACGCTGGGGGTGTTCGCGCTCGGACTGCTGGTCACGGCGGGCTCGGCGGCCGCCCCTTCGGTGATCTCCTGGCTGGGCGTCGCGAGCGGGGTGCTGGTCTCGCTGGCCGGGGCCGGGCTGCTCCGCACGGCGCTGCGCCGCCGTCGGCACGTACAGCACCAGCACGACCACGACCACGCACACGATCACGCCCATGGGCATGGGCATGAGCATGAGCACGGGCATGTGCACACCCATGACCACGGCGACGGGCATTCGCACACCCATGAGATCCGGCCCACCCTCCGCGGCACACTGCTGCTCGGCTTCGCCGGGGGTATGGTCCCCAGCCCCTCCGCCGTCATCGTGCTGGTCGGCGCCGCCGCGCTCGGACAGGCATGGTTCGGTTTCGTGCTGGTGCTGGCGTACGGGCTGGGGCTGGCGTGCACCCTCACCCTGGCCGGATTCGCGGCGGTACGCCTGGGCCGGCGGGCCACCGAGCGGCTGACCGCCCGCAGGGCGTCGGGGGGCCGCGTCAACCGGCTGCTGGGTGTGCTGCACCGGGCCTCGCCCATCGGCACAGCCGCCGTCGTCCTCGCACTGGGCTGCGGATTGGTGCTCAGGGGGGCGGCAACAACCCTCGGTTGAGGTACATTCAGCCCGAATTGCTCGGTGGGGGGAGGGCTCGGCCATGAGCGAAGACGGTGTCGGCCGACGGGGCGAGCGGGTGGCCGGGGGGCGTTACCGCCTCCTGGGCGAGCTGGGCCGCGGCGGTATGGGCGTGGTGTGGCGGGCGTACGACGAGGCGCTGGGCCGCGAGGTCGCCATCAAGGAGGTGCGCGCCCCGGCCGGGCTCGGCGACCGTGACATCGACCGGCTGTACGCCCGGCTGGAGCGCGAGGGCCGGGCGGCGGCGCGGGTCTCGCACCGCAATGTGGTCACGGTGTACGACGTGGCCATGGAGGGCGGCCGCCCCTGGATCGTCATGGAGCTCGTGCGCGGGCTGTCGTTCGCGGATGTGCTCGACGCGGAGGGGCCGCTGCCGCCCGCGCGGGCGGCGTTCATCGGCGCCGAGGTGCTGACCGCGCTACGGGCCGCGCATGCGGTGGGCGTGCTGCACCGGGATGTCAAGCCCGGCAACGTACTGATCGCGAACGACGGCCGGGTGGTGCTCACGGACTTCGGGATCGCGGTGGTGGAGGGGGACTCGGCGCTGACGCTGACCGGGGAGCTGGTGGGCTCGCCGGAGTTCCTCGCCCCGGAGCGCGCCCTGGGGCGGCCACCGGGGCCCGAGGCGGATCTGTGGTCGCTGGGCGTGATGCTGTACGCGGCGGTGGAGGGCTTCTCCCCGTTCCGCCAGGACACCCCGCTGAGCACGCTGCGGGCCGTGGTGGACGCGTCGCTGCCGGCGCCGCGCCGGGCCGGTCCGCTCACCTCCGTACTGGAGGGGCTGCTCGACAAGGATCCGCGGCAGCGCATCCCGGCGGCGGAGGCGGGGCGGCTGCTGCGGCTGGTGGCGGCGGGAGGCGCGCCGCGCGCCGCGTCGGTGCCGGCGCCGTCGGACGGCTTCGGACCGGGCATGGCGACGCAGCCCCTGGGGCCGCTGCCGGCGCCGCCGGCGGGCCCGAGGTCCCCCGCGTCCCCCGGGCCCGCCGATGAGCCGCCGCCTCCCTATCGGCCCCGGCGCGCGGTCGCCGCGGTGGTGGCCGGGGCGCTGCTGGCCGCGCTGGCGCTGGGCGGGGTGACCTGGGCGCTGCTGAACGACGAGGGCTCGGCCGACAAGGGCGCCACCACCAGCAGCGGCAGCCCCTCCAGCGACCGCTCCGGCAGGGACTCCGGTCACGGCGAGACGGACTCGGGCGGCAAGGGGGACGACCACACCGCCTCCCGGCCCGCGTCCAGCTCGGGGTCCAGCGCCGGGTCCTCCCAGCGGCCCGCCCTCACGATCACGGTCGTCGTGAAGGCCGTACACGCCCACTACCAGGGCGTCTGTCCGCCCCCGGAGGACAGCGCGCCGTCCTTCACCGCGACCATCACCGTGAATCGCGCACCCGCGACGGTCGAGTACCGCTGGATCACCGGGAGCGGCGAGGTGTCGGACCCGGGCTGGAAGACGGCCGCGTTCGACGGAGGTACGTCCCGGACCGTTCGGCACACCGAGCTGACGTACCGGGCGGGCGGGGCCCATGAGGACTGGATCGCCGTGGAGATCAGGAGCCCCAAGGCCGTGACCTCCGCGCATGTCTCCTACAGCACGACATGCGAGGAGGCCCCGACGGACGGGGCCTCCTCTTCAGCGAGTTCAGCGAGTTCAGCGAGTGGTGGCGCGGATCAATCAGGCAGCTGAGGTGAAGACGGGGAGGTAACCCCCGGACTGACCGGCGGCCGTGGGGTGGTACGACTCGTCGATGGGGAAGGTGACGCTGTTCAGCCACGCGTTGCCGGAGCAGATCTCATGTCCGGTGAAGGTCGGGGTGACGTCGCCGAAGCTGAATCCGTGGTCGGCGGCGCGCTTGG
Source organism: Streptomyces sp. NPDC005393 (assembly GCF_040606675.1). Lineage (NCBI taxonomy): Bacteria > Bacillati > Actinomycetota > Actinomycetes > Kitasatosporales > Streptomycetaceae > Streptomyces > Streptomyces sp. NPDC005393. Next base: position 25,478 of record NZ_JBEXFG010000015.1, read on the forward strand.
CGGTGATGGAGTTGAGCAGGTCGGCGCCGCCGTTGATGGCGGCGCGCTCGGTCTCGCTGAGGCCCAGGATGCAGGAGCCGTTCAGCTTGTAGAAGCGCGGGTAGCCGAGGACGACGACATGGGCGGACGGGGCCTTGGCGCGAATGGCGTTGTAGACCTGGTCGAGCTTGCCCGGCAGAGTGTTCTGAGCGTACGTGCGGGCGTTGGCGACGGCGTTGAGGCAGGTGGACTCGGACTGGAGCGCACAGGTGGTCATGACGTCGGCGAAACCAGCGTCGTTGCCGCCGATGCTGATGGAGACGAGGCCGGTACCGGAGTTGAGGGGGCCGAGCTGATTGCTCAGGACATCGCCGGTCTTGGCGCCCGAGCATGCGGTGAAGTTGAAGCTGGAGGGGGCGTGCGAGGCGGCCCAGAGGGCGGGGTACGCCCTGGTGCTGCGCTTGCAGCTGCCGCTCGCACTGACGTAGCTGCCCGCGCCGACGCCCGATGAGTAGGAGTCACCGAGCGCCACATAGGCGGGACCCGCGCTGTTCCCGGTGGCATGGGCGGCGCCGGCCCCGGTGAGGGCGAGGACGGCACCTACGACGAACGCACCCGCGGTCGCCGTGAGTCTGGACAGTTTCATTCGATCTCCCTAGCAGGATCACTGCTGTGCCGATGTGAGGTGCGATCACCCCCAAGAGGGGCAAACGCGTTCGAAACCGTCAGTCACGCCGCCGGGGTTCGTTACAGCGACATGACATGGCTATGTCATGCCGTCGAAAATGCTGATCTATGCGTGTAGTTGGCAAAATCTTTCGGTCACCCAAGGGATTGGACCGGCGCACGCCCGGCGCACGCCGCGCCACCCGCCTTGATGAGCGGTCAACCATCCGCGCTCTTATGGCGCGTTCGCACACTTTCTCCGTCTTGACGCGGATCCGCCGACTGCGCGACATTGAAGCCCGGCATCCGGCGCTTCGGGGGGCAAAGTCGCCAATGCAGACCATCACTGACAAGAGACCGGCGGGCACGGAGTTCCTGCTGGTGATCGCGGGGGCCGCCGTCGGCGTCGGAGGGGTCGGCGCCGCACTCGCACTGGCCGACGTCGACTCACCGCTGCGCGCGCCGTTCACGCTCTTCTTTCTCCTGGCGGCGCCCGCGTCGGCCATCGGCGCCACGCTGCGCGGCCTCGATCCGCTCGTCCGCCCGGTGCTCGCGGCGGCGGGCGCGCTCGCGCTCGATCTGCTCGTCGCGCAGGCCATGCTCGCGCTGCACCTGTGGTCGGTGCGCGGCGGGGTGGTCACGGTCGCGGCGCTGAGCCTGCTGATCCTCGTTCCCACGCTGCTGGTCCGCCGTGCGCGGCGCCGGCGCGCCGGCCGGGGGCACCTCCCAGCGGTAGCCGGGGGCGAGCCGAAGGGGCGCGCCGCTGTCGAAAGGGCGAGCGCACGCAGGCGCCTCGGGCTCCCATCCGGTATGGGGTGCCCGCCCGGCTGGGGGCACCTCCCAGCGGTAGCTGGGGGCGAGCCGAAGGGCCGCGCCGCTGTCGAAAGAGAGAGCGCGCGGAGGGCCCGAGGAACGAGGGGCCGAGCACGGTCGGCCGTCGACAGGGGCTTCAGCGCCCCGGAGGCGAACCGAGCCTCAAAAAAAGGGGACACGTGGACATCGGCGTATACCGCCCGGGTGAGCTGACGGCCGCGGACCGGGCGGTCTGGACGGCCATGCAGTCACAGGCGCATCTGCTGGGGGCGCCGGAGCTGGCGAACCCCTTTCTGTCACCGGAGTTCACCCTGGCCGTGGGCCGCACCAGACGCGGGGTGCGGATCGCGGTGGTGCGCGAGGAGGGCGAGCCCCTAGCCTTCTTCCCTTTTCAGCGGAGCCGGCTCGGGGTGGGACGGGCGATCGGTCTCGGCCTCTCGGACTCCCAGGGCCTGGTGCACCGGCCCGGGTTCCAGTGGGACGCACGGGAGCTGCTGCAGGCGTGCGGCCTCGCGGTATGGGAGTTCGACCATCTGGTGGAGGGGCAGAAGCCGTTCGAGGTGGGGGCCCGTGGCTCCTTCCCCTCCCCCGTGATCGATGTAGACCAGGGCTATGAGGCGTATCTCGCCCGGCTGCGCGCGCAGTCGCCGAAGTTCACCCGCACCACGCTCGCCAAGGAGCGGAAGCTCGGCCGGGACATCGGGGAGGTGCGCTATGTCCACGACGAGCGCGACCCGGCCGCACTGCGCACGCTGATCGGCTGGAAGTCCGCGCAGTACCGCAGGACCGGGCGCAGCGACCGCTTCTCCCATCCGTGGATCATCCGGCTGGTGCAGCAGCTCTTCCACACCCGCGGGGCGTCCTTCGAGGGGCTGCTGTCCGTGCTCTACGCGGACGGCCGGCCGGTCGCGGCGCATTTCGGCCTCCGCTCGGAGCGCGTCCTCGCCTGCTGGTTTCCGGCGTACGACACCGCGTATGCCAAATTCTCGCCCGGGCTTGTGCTGCATCTGCGCATGGCGGAAGGCGCTGCCGCTCAGGGGGTGGCCTATCTCGATCTCGGGCGGGGCGAAAAGGAGTACAAGGACTCCCTGAAAACACGCGATCTCAGCGTGTCGGAGGGGTGGGTGACGCGCCGCCACCCGGTGGCGCTCGGACATCGGGCGCGGCGCGCCCCGGTGCGGGCGCTGCGCAATACGGTGCTATCCCGGCCGGAGCTCTTCGGACCGGCCGACCGGATGCTCAAGCGTATGGGCTCCATCCGGGACAAGAATTGACGAACAAAATTCCCAAAGGGGGTGTCGGCACAAGACTCTTGCCATAGAGTATTCAACGTACATACCGTCGTACTTCCACCCGCATCGGACCATCATGCAAGGCGGCTCCAGGGGAGGGCACAAGCGTCGCGATGGTCTCCGGGGCGGGAAACGCGGTAGGGGGGTGCCGCGCCCGGCTGTCCTGATCTTTGGGGATGTGCCGCGTCGCGGGCCGCGAGGCCAGTAACACCAAGCCAGCTTGCCCGGCCTGTTCGACAGTCGATGCCGTCATGGGCGGGTGAGAACCCCCCTTTCGAACCGGATACATCAAGGGACCGCCCGTGGGGCGGACGGTCCACCGGACGAGAGGGAAAACAGACTCATGAGCTCCTTTCTGCACGCGGCCGCGTCGGATATCGTTCCGCCGGCCGGAAAACACCGTTACCGACCGGTGTCTTCTCATCTCGCGATTGCGCCACCGGTGAGCGTCGTGATTCCGGCGATGAACGAGGCCGAGAATCTTCCGTACGTTTTCAAAACCCTTCCCGACTGGATCCATGAAGTGGTCCTGGTCGACGGCAATTCCACGGACGACACGGTCCGGGTGGCCCGCGAGCTGTGGCCCGATGTGAAGGTCGTGTCGCAGTCCGGCAAGGGCAAAGGGGATGCCCTCATCACCGGATTCGCCGCCTGCACCGGGGAGATCGTGGTGATGGTCGACGCGGACGGATCGGCCGACGGATCCGAGATCGTCAGCTACGTCTCCGCGCTGGTCTCGGGCGCCGACTTCGCCAAGGGGTCGCGCTTCGCCAATGGCGGCGGCACGGACGACATGACGCCGATCCGCAAGCTCGGCAACCGCGCGCTCACCTCGATCGTCAACCACAAGTTCGGCGCCCGCTACACCGATCTGTGCTACGGCTTTAACGCCTTCTGGCGCCGCTGCCTCGATGAGATCGCGCTGGACTGCGCGGGGTTCGAGGTGGAGACCCTGATGAACATCCGGGTGGTCAAGGCGGGGCTGCGGGTCCAGGAGATCCCCAGCCATGAGTACGAGCGCATCCACGGCGCCAGCAATCTGCGGGCCGTCCGCGACGGGTTGCGGGTGCTCAAGGTGATCCTGCACGAGCGCGGCACCAAGCGGCCCCGCCGCCCGGCGCTGGCGCCCGCGGCTATCCGGGGGGAGGTGTCTTGACGGTTCGCACAGCCACGGTGCGGATCTCCGTGGTGATCTGCGTCTACACCGAGGACCGCTGGGACGACATCCTCGCCGCGGTGGCCTCGGTGCGCGACCAGTCGCTGCCCGCCCACGAGACGCTTCTGGTGGTGGACCACAACGCACGGCTGCTGCGGCGGCTCACGGACCACTACGGGGGCGGCGGGGCGGACGCGGGTACGGACGGGCGTCAGGGGGTGCGGGTGCTCGCCAACGCGGGCCCCCGCGGCCTGTCCGCCAGCCGTAACACCGGTATCGCGGCCTCCGGCGGTGAGGTGATCGCCTTCCTCGACGACGACGCGGTCGCCGAGCGGGACTGGCTGCGCCACTTCGCCGCCGGGTACGCCGATCCACGGGTCATGGCGGTCGGCGGGCGCACGGTCCCGGTGTGGGCCTCGCGCCGCCGGCCGGCCTGGTTCCCGGAGGAGTTCGACTGGGTGGTGGGCTGTACGTACCGGGGGCTGCCACCCGGCCGGGTGCGGGTGCGCAATGTGCTGGGCGGCAACGCCTCCTTCCGCAGGGAGGCGTTCGACGCCGCCGGCGGATTCGCGAGCGGGATCGGCCGGGACGGCGACAAGCGGCCGCTGGGCTGCGAGGAGACCGAGCTGTGCATCCGGCTGACCCGTGCCCGGCCGGACGCGCTGCTGCTGATCGACGACCGCGCGGTGATCCACCACAAGGTGCCCGCCGCGCGGGAGCGGTTCGCCTACTTCCGGTCGCGGGCGTACGCCGAGGGCCTCTCGAAGGCCCTCGTCGCCCGCAGCGTGGGGGCCCAGGCTGGCCTTGCGACCGAGCGCCGCTACACCACCCGCGTGCTGCCCGCGGGCGTCGCCCGCGGGCTGCGGGACGCGCTGCTCGGCCGGGCGGGCGGAGCCGGCCGCGCGGCCGCCATCGTGGCGGGCGTGGCGGCCGCGGCGGGCGGCTACGCGGTGGGCACCGCCCGCGCCCGGCGCGGCACCGGCCCCCGCTTCACCATCGCCGCCATCCCGGACCCCGGGGTGGACACGGCGACCGACGAGATCCCCGACCTGAGACATGAGGGGGCGGCGTGAACGGAAGACGCGCGGGAGGCACCCCATGACCACGGGGGCGGTGCCGATACTGATGTATCACACGGTGGCCCACGCCCCCGCGCGGGCCACCCACGGGCTCTCCGTCTCACCGGGCGCTTTCGCCGAGCAGATGGATCTGCTCGGCGAGCGCGGCTTCACCCCGGTGACCTGCGAGCGGCTGGCCGACGCCTGGCGCGGCGGCCCGGCGCTGCCGTCCAGGCCCGTGCTGATCACCTTCGACGACGGCTACGAGGGCGTACACCGCTACGCCCTCCCCGCCCTGACCCAGCACGGCTTCACGGCCACGCTGTTCGCTTCCACGGGCTGGCTGCGCGGCCCGTACGAGACGGACGGCGCGCTGGATCTGATGCTCGACTGGGGCCAAGTGCGCGAGCTCGCCGAGGGGGGGATGGAGATCGGCGGGCACAGCCACACCCACCCCCAGCTCGACCAGCTCGACGACGCGCGGCTGTGGTTCGAGGTGGCGCGCTGCCGGGAGATCCTCACCGCCGAGCTCGGCCGGCCGCCGGTGTCCTTCGCCTATCCGTACGGCTACTCCAGCCGCCGGGTGCGCCGCGTGGTGGGCTCGGCCGGGTTCGGGGTGTCCCTCGCGGTGGGCAACGCACTGGCGGCGCGGCGCCAGGGGCCGTACGCGCTGGGCCGGGTGACGGTGCGGCGCACCACCCGGATCGAGGAGTTCGAGCGGCTGGTCTCCGGCCGGGCGATCGGCCGCAACTTCGCCGGGGACCGGGCCCTCACCAAGGGGTACGCCCTGGTCCGCAGAGCACGTCAGGTCCTACGGAAGGTGCACTGAGCCCGTGTCCGACACGACCACCCGGGCCGAGGAGCGGACGGCCGCCGAGCGGCCGGCCGCCGGCCGGAGCGGCGAGCGCAACCAGCTCTTCCGCAACGCCTATGCGCTGATGCTCAACACGGGCATCTCAGCGGTCCTCGGCCTCGGCTTCTGGCTGGCCGCGGCCCGCTACTACTCGGAGGACGCGGTCGGCCAGGGCTCGGCGGCCATCGCCGCGATGAAGCTCCTCGCGGGGCTCACCGCGGTGACGCTGACCGGTGCCCTGGCCCGCTTCATCCCGGTCGCGGGGCGGACGACGGGGCGGCTGGTCTTCGTCACCTACGCGGTCAGTTCGGCGGTCGTCGCCTGCGCCGCGGTGATCTTCCTGCTCTCCCTCGACACCTGGGGGCCCTCGTACCGCTTTCTGCACGGCCCGGTCAACGGCCTCGGCTTCATCGCCGCCGTCGTCGCCTGGTCGCTGCTGACCCTGCAGGACGGGGTGCTGACCGGGCTGCGCAGCGCGCTCTGGGTGCCGGTGGGCAACACGGTGTTCTCGGCGGTCAAGCTGCTCCTGCTCATCGCGCTCGCCACGGCGATCCCGACCGCCGGCGTGTTCGTGTCCTGGGTCGCCGCGATCGCGGTGTCCGTGCTGCCGCTGGGCTGGATGGTCTTCCGCCGGCTCGTGCCCCGGCATGTCACGGCGACGAAGGGGAAGACGCGGCCCGCGTCCTACCGGGAGATGGGCCGCTTCCTCGCCGGGGACTACACCGGGTCACTCTTCTCGCTGGCCGTGGTCTACGCCGTGCCGGTCATCGTCGCCTCGCAGGTCAGCGCCGCCGACAACGCGTACTTCTACATCACCACCACGATCGGCGGCACCACCAATCTGCTCGCCATCAACATGGGCGCGTCGCTGACCGTCGAGGGCTCGCACGACCCGGCCCGGCTCGCCGAGAACTGCCGGGCGGCGCTGCGCCGCATGGCGCGCATCATGGTCCCGGTCTGTCTCGTCCTGTTCGTCCTCGCACCGCAGATCCTCGGGGTGTTCGGGGACGGCTACGCGGACGCGGCCGCGCCGCTGCTGCGCTGGTTCGCGGTGGGCGCGGCGCTGCGGGTCGTCATCGAGGTGTACTTCGCGGTGCTGCGGGCGCAGAGCCGCACCTCCGGGCTGGCGCTGCTCCAGGGCCTGTTGTGTGTGCTGGTGCTGAGTCTGACGTTGCTGCTGCTGCCGCGGATGGGGCTGACGGGGGCGGGAGTCGCGGAAATCTCCAGTCTGTCGGTGATCGCGTCCATCGCGTCGGTGAAGCTCTACCGGGTGCTGAAGGGGAAGCCCGCGGCGGCAGCCGGGCGGACATCCGCCGAGCCGTTGGCCGCGTCCCCGGCCGCGCCGCTGCCCGAGCCCGGCACCGCGCCCGACGGCGACCTCGCGGATCTCGCGGTCGACGGCGACCGCCGGGATCGCCGTGACCGCCCGCCGCGCGGTGAGTACAACGGGCGCTACGGCACCCGCTGGGCACTGCGCGCCGCACTCGACGCGAACACGCTCGCGCTCGGCGTCCGCATGGACTTCGACCACCCGGAGCGCCGCCCGGACAAGCGTTACGGCCCACCGGGTGCGGAGGCGGAAGCCGACCCGGGCCCGGGCGCCGCCGAGCCCGGCGCCACCGGGTCCACGCGCCCCAGCCGCTCCGACCCGGCCCGGGCCAACACCACCGGCCCAGGTTCCCCGGCCCCGTACGTGGACGACACGCCGGGGGCGCGCCCCGTCCCCTCCCGGGCGGCGGATCGGCCGCCGGTCCTGCCGTCGGGGCACGTCGACCCGACCGAGGCGGGGGCCGCGCAGACCGCTCGGGCGGGCAGGCCGGATGACGAACCCGCCGGGGCGACCGCCTCCGGTCCTGCCGGGTCCGCCTGGCGTGCCCTCAGTTCCGAGAGCGACGCACGAGCTGACGCGCTGCCGTCGGGGCTCGTCGGGCGGGACGAGGCGGGGGCCGCGCAGGCCGCACGGGCGGCGAGGCGGGACGACGAGCCCGCCGATGCGACCGGCTCCGGTCCTGCCAAGGCTGCCAAGGCTGCCAAGGACCGATGGCCCGCCTGCACGTCCGAGCCCACGAAACCAGCTGACGCGCCGTCGGCGGGCGCGGGGCAGGAGGGCGAGCCCTACGCCACGACCGGCTCGGGACCTGCCCCCGCAGGAGACCCCTGGCCTGCCCGCACGGCAGGGCCGGGGGCTGCGGGCGCGCGGGACTGGGGGATCTCGCACGCGTCGCAGGCGCGGAGCGGGGCGGGCGGGGTGCGGTCGGGGACCGCGCCCTGGGAGCGGCCCGGGGCCGCGCCGCAGGGCCCGGACGCGCCGCCGCCATCGACTGGGGCACAGGCCGGAGCCGGGGCGGGGCCGGGGCCGGAAGCGGCCCAGGGCTCCGGACCCGCCGAGCGGCGGCGGGCCCGGCTGGCCACCATCGCCCTCTGGGCGGTGGTGGCCGCCGGGCTCGCCCTCTACTGGTTGCCCCTCATCGGCATGGGCGACGCCGAGCTGGACGGCATGGGCGGGCTCGGGCTGATCTCCGTCCTGCCCAAGGCGACCCTGCTCGGCGCCGCGCTGCTGATCACCGCGTTCGCGGCCGCGCTCCGGCTCGACCGGCCGCGGCGCGCCCTGCTGACCGTCGCCCTGCTCGCGACCGTCGCATCGCTGCACGCCGTGCCCGCCGTGCTGGAGGCACAGCCGCGGTTCCCGACCGCGTGGCAGCACCTCGGGTTCATGGACTACATCGGCCGGACCGGCGACGCCGTACCCGAGCTCGACGCGCGCTGGAGCTGGGCCGGCTTCTTCGCGGGCGCCGAATTCCTCGCGCGGGCCTGTGGCGTCCGGGACTTCACCGAGGTGCTGCGCTGGTGGCCCACGATCGTTCAGCTGCTCTATCTCGCGCCCCTGATGGTGCTGGTGCGCGCCCTGCGCGCGAGCTGGCGGGCCAAGTGGACGGCGGCGTGGCTGTTCGCGCTGAGCGGCTGGGTGGGCCAGGACTACTTCTCGCCGCAGGGGTTCACCTACCTCTTCTACCTCGTCTTCGTCGCCGTGCTGCTCGTCTGGTTCCGCGAACCGCGGGTGCTGCGCGGCAAGCGGTGGCCGGGCGAGGCCGAGGTGGCACAGGCCACGCGCGGTCAGCGCACGGCGCTGCTCGGGCTGCTGATCGCGCTGTTCGCGGCGTCGGTGGCGGCGCATCAGCTGACCCCGTTCGTGATGCTGGGGGTGGTGAGCGCCCTCGTGCTGGTCCGGCGCTCGAATCTGTACGGGCTGCCGCTGCTGTGCGGGGTCATGGTCGTCGTCTGGGTGGGGTTCCTCGCGGAGCCGTACTGGTCGGGCCATTTCGACGAGCTCTTCGGCGGGATGGGCGGGGTGGGCGGCAATGTCTCCTCGTCCGTCTCCGGCCGGATCGAGGGCGGCAGCAGCGTGCACAAGCTGGTGCTCTACGTCCGGGTGGCGCTGGCGGGCGGGGTGCTGGCCCTCGCCTGCTGGGGGGTGCTGCGGCGGCGGTGGGCGGGGTTCGTGGAGCGGTCGCTGCTGGTGCTGACCTTTGTGCCGTTCCTTGGCTTCGGCATGCAGTCGTACGGCGGCGAGATGGCGCTGCGGGTCTTCATGTTCGCGCTGCCGGGCGCGTGCGCGCTCGGGGCGCTGGCGCTATTCCCTCGGGCCGGCTCGGACCGCGGGCGGCTCGGCCCGCTCGCCGCCCTGGTGGCGGGCCTGACCCTGATGTCCGGCTTCCTGGTCGCGCGCTGGGGCAATGAGACGTTCGAGCGCGTACGACCGGGCGAGGTGGCGGCGATGGACTACCTCTACGCCCATGACAAGCCGACCGTGCGGGTGCTGTGGATGAGCAACGACACCATCAACAACGTCACACCCGCGATGCCGTGGGGCGAGCGGGACATGGAGCGGGTGAGCTACGAGCCGACGCTGGCGCCGCGCGATCCGGTCCTGGTCGGCAGCCTCGTCACGGCGCTGCGCGACGCGGGGCCGCACTCGTATCTGATGGTGGGCCGCGGCCAGTCCGTCTATCTCAACCTGGACTCCGGCTACGCGGCGGACTGGCAGGAACGGCTCATCCACTCCCTCAACGGGCGCACCGAGCTGCGCCGGGTGCTGTCGAACGACGACGCGGCGCTGTACGAGCTGAAGCGGCAGCCGCGCGGGGCGGTCCCGGAGGCCAAGCCGGGGCCGGCCGGGCCGCTGATCACCTGGACGCCGTGGTCGGTGGTCGGCGCGCTGTCGGCGGTGGCGCTGATGGTGCTGCTGGCGGCGCGCGAGGTGGTGCGGGTGGCGGTGCGGCCGAGCGTGCGGCGGCTGCGCTGGCTGCAGAGCTCGTTCTGGTTCGCGCTGCCGCTGCTGGTCGTTCTGCTGGCCTCGCTGGTGCAGCGCTTTGTGACGATGTCGTAGGTGTCGTAGGTGTCGTAGGTGTCGTAGGCGTCGTAGCGGCCGGCTCGGGCTATCGCTTGAGCCAGCGCACCTCGTACGCGTCCATCCCGAACGACCGGCCGTCGACCTTCGCCTTGATCGGCCGGCTGAGGGTGTTGACGACCAGCACCGCGTCGTCGTCCGCGAGGACCTGCACATTCGGCCGGTCGTCGGCGGCGATGTCCACGGCCCGGAAGGCGGTGCCCGGCGGGAACTCCCGGGAGAACCGGCCGAGCAGCTCCATCATGGGCAGCGCGTCACCGCCGCCGTCCAGCTCGGTGGAGCGCCACAGACAACCGGGGCACTTCGCGCCCGTCTGTTCCGGGTTCCAGTAGAAGGCCGTGGCCGTGCCGCCCTCGGCCAGCCGGATCATGGCGGTGGCCTGGACGGCGGTGCGGTGCGGCTCGCTCCAGCCGGCGCGGTCGTCGTTCCCGTCGGCCGGTTCGACGTACCACTCGGCCCACCACACCGGCAGATCAGTGGTCTCGCTCAGCCAGCGGGTGACGTCCTCGAACTTCTGCGTGGCGCGGAACGCGTCCGGCAGCAGCCGGTCGCCCTCGCGGGTGTAGCTGGAGCCGTCGACGACCACGAAGTCCGCGCCCGCCTTGTGCTCGTTCCAGTACGTGACGGCGTCGGCGGACCGCTGGTCGAGCGTGCCCCAGGAGCCGCGGACCGCGGCGAAGCCGCCCGCCTCGCCCGGGGGATCGCTGTCGGCGACCACATACGGCCCACCGACCAGGTTCTTCGGGCTCCGCTTCTTCAGCTCCTCGTAGACGAGGTTGTAGAGCTTGGTGTAGCCCTCGTAGTTCCAGCGCTTCTTGGCGTCGTCGTAGAAGCCCTTGAACTCATTCCAGACAAGGAAGTGGCGGACATCCGGATAGCGCTCGGCGACCTTCCCCGCGAGCTCGGCGAAGTCCTTGTAGTGCTCGGGGGTGGGCGCGGTCTCCAGGGACTGCTGTGACCAGTCCGTACGCCCCGGCTCGCCGCCCTTCATCCAGTCGGGCGCACAGCACAGGGTGAGAACGGGCGCGGTGCCGGTCTTGCGCATCAGGGCGACGCGGCGGTCGAGGTCCGCGAAATCGTACCGCCCCGGGGACGGCTCGGGATTGCCCGCGCCCCAGCCCATGATGTGCTGGTTCTGCGGCATGGGGTGGCCGGACAGCAGCGCCTCGGCAGTCGTCCTGCCGCTCTCGGTGCCGCGGTCGGCGCTGTACTGGGTATGGGTGAATCCCCAGCCCAGACCGGATGTGGCGGCCTTGTCCCGCGCCGCCGCCGAACCCCGTCTCCCGTCGTCCCCGCCGGGCCACCCGGCGCAGGTGGTCAGCAGCAGCGCCAGCGCGGCCATGCCGACCCCGAGCAGCGCGCCGACCCGCCAGCGCCTCGTTTTCGCTAACCCGACCGAATCCCCGCCTTGACGTCCCACAACGGGTAAGAGTATCCGTGAACGCCCCCATTCCGGTGGGCTTCCACAGAACAGCTCGGTAAACGGTCGCAAACCCCGGTGCGTCCGCGCCCCTCGTGCTGGATCATGGGGGCCGGTGCGCTCACCGACGCACCGGCCCCGCGTTCTCAGGAGGCAGACCCTGCCCGCCACACCCGCCGAAGAGTCTCTCCCGATCCGGCTGAACGTCGATGACAGCGATTCGCCGTCGGACGTCGTCGACGCGCTCTTCCTCGGGCGCTTCGCCACCGGTGAGCAGCCGTACGCCCGCAGCCACTCCGTCGACCGGGTGCGCTCGGGCGCGACGCTGCTGCCGCCTGCCGCGACCGTGCTGCGGGCCGCCCGTGACGACGACCGCAGCGCGACGCTCGCCGAGGGCGACGGCTGGACGCTGCTGGTGTCCCGGTGGAACCGGGGCGCGGATGTGACCGTGACCGCGGTCGAGGACGATCTCGCCGAGAAGGTGCTGCGGCAGGCCGTCGACGGCGCGGAGGACGAACCGGAGCCCCAGCCGGAGAATGTCTCGATGGGCTTCTGGTACGTCTCCCCGCGGCGCGGCCCGCACCGCACCACCCGCCAGATCGCGGCCGGCACCTGGGAGGAGATCCGCGACAACTACACGGCACCGGTCGCCGAGGCCATGGAAGGGGTGATGAAGGTCACCCCGGACGACATCGCCGGCCGGCTACTGCTGCTGCACGGCCCGCCCGGCACCGGCAAGACCTCGGCGCTGCGCACTCTGGCCCGCTCCTGGCGGGACTGGTGCCAGGTGGACTGCGTACTGGATCCGGAGCGGCTGTTCACCGACGTCGGCTATCTGATGGACATCGCGATCGGCGAGGACGACGGCTCGGCCAAGGGGCGCTGGCGGCTGTTGCTGCTGGAGGACTGCGACGAGCTGATCCGCGGCGAGGCCAAGCACACGGCGGGCCAGGCGCTGTCCCGGCTGCTCAATCTGACGGACGGTCTGCTCGGCCAGGGGCGCAATGTGCTGGTCGGTGTGACCACCAACGAGGATCTGGAGCGGCTGCACCCGGCCGTCGTCCGCCCCGGCCGCTGTCTGGCCCGGATCGAGGTCGGGAAACTGACCCGTACGGAGTCGGTCAACTGGCTCGGTACGGAGGAGGGTGTCGGGCGGGACGGGGCGACGCTCGCGGAGCTGTTCGCGCTGCGGCGCGGCACCCGGCCCGCCTCGGTGCCGTCGCAGTCTGGCGAGGCCGACGCGGGGCTGTATCTGTAGGGGCGCTGTGTGCCCGGGGCGCTGTGTGCCCGGGGCGCTGTGTGCCCGGGACGCCGTGTGCCCGGGACACCGTGTGCCCGGGACACCGTGTGCCCGGGACGCTGTGAGCCCGGGACACCGTGTGCCCGGGCTCTCAGGCGTACAGCTCCCGCAGCCGTACGGACAGGCAGGTCACACAGCCCTCCATCTTCTCGAACTCGCTGATGTCGACCGGCACCGGCTCATAGCCGAGGTCGGCGAACAGCTCCGCGCTCCTCGGCGCGCTCGCCGCCATCAGCAGCTTGCCGCCGCCGAGCAGGACGACATGGGCGCCGGACTCCTCGGGGACGGGGAGGAAGCGCGGGAACGCCGCCGGATCGTCCACCAGTGGCAGATGGCCGATGACGGTGCCGTCCGGCAGCGCGGTGACCGCCGACTTGAGGTGGAGCACCTTGCTGACCGGCACGGCCACCACCTGTGCGCCCAGCGGCTCGAACGCGGCGCGCAGCTGCCGTATGCCCTCGCCGTTGGTGCGTCCACCGCGTCCTGCGTAGATGGTGTCGCCGATCTTCAGTACGTCACCGCCGTCCAGAGTTCCCGGCCCCCGGACCCGGTTCACCGAGCAGCCTAGCCCGGTCACGGCCTCCTCGACGGCCGCGGTCTCGGAACGGCGGGACTCGGCACCGGGGCGGGAGATGAGCGCGACGTTCTTGTAGACGACCATGGTGTCCTCGATGAACACCCCGTCCGGACAGTCGTCCAGTGGTGGCACCTCCACCGGCTCCCAGCCGTGCGCCCGCAGCGCCACGACATAGACCTCCCACTGACGCAGCGCCAGCGCGGCGTCGACCGGTGTGCGGTCGATATGGGTGACCAGACCGTCGGCAAGGCGCGGGCTGGGTGGTCGGACGAGGGCCTTTCGGCTGGTCATGGGGCTCCTTGTCAAGGCGGTGTGCGCGCTGGACAGCATCTCAGGCCACATCTCAGGCCACGTCGCCGTAGGCCGCGCGCAGGGCGTCCTCGACCACGGCGGACGCGGCGGCGCGGTCCAGCCCCAGCCGTACCGCCCGCTGGGCGTAGCTCCGCGCCGCCTCGGCCGCCTGGCGCTGAGCCGCGTCGCCCGCGGCGGCGACGAAGGTGCCGTGGCGGCCGCGGGTCTCGATCACACCGTCCGACTCCAGCGCCCGGTACGCCTTGGCGACGGTGTTCGCCGCCAGCCCCAGCTCCTCGGCGAAGCCGCGTACGGTGGGCAGCTTGTGGCCCACGGGCAGCGCGCCGGAGCGGGCCTGCTCGGCGATCTGCGCGCGGATCTGCTCGAAGGGGGCGGTGGCGGCGTCGGGGTCGACGGTGATCTGCAAGGCCACGTGGGGCTCCTGGGGCGTGTGTGGTGCGGGGTGTCTGCACCCATGGTGTCGTGCCGTGCGCGGGGTGCGCGATCTCACGAGCTCCGGGACGGCGGGTGGCAGAGATTCAGGGTGGTGGGTGGGAAAAAAGGGGAGGCGGACGGGGCGAAGAGGACGCAGCCTGCGAGACCATGACCATGATCGTGCGCGATTTCCGCACCGCCGACGCGGAGGCCGTCGCGGCGGCGCGGCGCTCCGCCTTCCCCTATCTGGTGACGACACCGCGGACGGTGGTCTGGGAGGCCGAGAGCGCGCCCGCCGAGCGGCAGTACCGGCTGCTGGTCGCCGAGGACGACGGCCGCGTGGTGGGCTCGTCCGAGATCGGGATCTTCTATGACAGCGACCAGCCGGGGCTGGCCTTCGCCAACACCACGGTGAGCGGCGATGCGCTCGGCCGGGGCGCCGGATCCGCGCTGGTGACGGCCGCGGAGGAGTATCTGGCCGGGCGGGGGGCCGCCCAGGTCTTCGCGTGGACGCTGGACGCACCGCACGCGGTGACCTTCGCCGAACGCCGCGGCTACCGCCGCAGCCGCTCCTCCCGCATCGGGCGGCTGGATCTCACCACGGCCGCGCTTCCGCCGCTGGACCGCGGGGCCTTCCCGGACGGCGTGGAGCTGCGGACGGCGGCGGACTTCGCCGACGATCCGCGTCCGCTGTACGAGGCGGACGTCGAGTGCACGGAGGACGAGCCGGGGGACGTCGACGCGGGCCGTCTGCCGTACGCCCAGTGGCTCGCCCTCACCTGGGAACACCCGGCCCTGGACCGCGAACTGACCTCGGTGGCGGTCGTGGACGGCGCCGTCGCCGCCTACAGCGTCGCCCACACGGACGGCCACGGCCGCTACTGGTCGGGCATGACCGGCACCCGGCGCGCCTTCCGAGGCCGTGGGCTGGCCAAGCTCGCCAAGAACGACTCCCTCCACCGCGCGCGGGCGGCGGGCTGCCGGATGGCGTTCACCGGCAACGACGGCGACAACGGCCCGATGCTGGCGATCAACAAGTGGTTCGGCTACGAGCCGGCGGCCGTGGAGTGGCGCTACGTACGGGAGCTGGCGGCGTAACCCCGGGCCGTTTCCCCGGCCTCGCCCCAAGGATGCGCGCGCCCCGCGCCCAGCCCGTCAAGCGTTCGAGGCCACGCCCGAAGGGCGCCCGGGGCTCGGGGCGCAGCCCTGCGTGGGGTCCCGGGGCACGCACCCGCGCGGCCTTGTGAAGCGGCCCCAGCGGACCCGGGACGCATCCCGAGTGCGGCCCGGGCCACAGCCCCAGGGGGGCCAGAGGCACAACCCCCGAACCGGGTCCGGGGCGCAGCCCCATGCCGGGTCCGGGGCCACAGCCCCAGCAGGCCCGAGGCGCAACCCCCGAACCCGGTCCGGGCCACAGCCCCATGCCGAGTCCGGAGTACAACCCCCATGCCGAGTCCGGGGCCACAGCCCCAGCAGGGCCGAGGCACAAACCCCGAATCAGTCCCGGGCGCAGTCCCGTGCCGGTCCCGGGCGCAGCCACGGGGGTCCGCGCGCCTACCCCAGCGGGGTGAGGCGGTCCGGGCCGTCCGGATCGTAGGCAACGGTGTCGCCCGGCTCATGCCAGTGCCCCACGAACCGCTGCCCCGCCCGGTACGCCTCGACCCCCGCCCTGCAGTACGCCACCATGTCGTCCGGCAGCTCATCCAGCCGGAACCAGCCGATCTCCGAGCACTTCTCCGGCTCACGGTTGACCGGCTCCCGCCCCTCCCCGAGCTCCGCCTCGAAGAACCACCCCGTGCGCGGCGCGCCCCTGGGCGATTTGTGCTGCATGACCAGCACGACCCGGACCTCGTCGGGAGTGAGGTCGATGCCGATCTCCTCCGCCGTCTCCCGCAGCAGCGCCGCCCGCACGTCCTCGCCGTCCTCGACATGGCCGGACGGGGCGTGGAGGAGCCCGTCGGCGTAGCCCGTACCGGCCCGGCGGGCGAGCAGGATCCGGTCACCGCGCCGCAGCAGGAGATGGACATCGACGATCTCGGCATGGCGGCGGGGTGGCGCCAGGTCGGCCACCAGCACATAGCGCTCGTCGCGCACCGGCCGCCCCCACAGCGCCTCGTCCGGCGCGAGCTGCTCGACATACGTACGCGCCGTCAGCGGCGTGAGCAGCCGGGTCAGTTCCCCGGCCGCCAGGCCGACCGGGTCGGACTCGCCCCAGCGCCCTTCGATCAGCACCAGCCGGCCGCCCGGCCGCAGCAGCCGGGCCCACCGTCGCAGCACGGCCTCCCGGTCGGGCAGCAGCCACAGCAGATGGCGCACGAGGAGGACATCGAAGCGCCGCTCCCCTACGGGTGGCTCCGCCGCGTCCCCGACGAGCACGGTGGCGCCCGCCCCGGCCAGCTTGGCCCGTGCGAGCCCGGCCATGCGCGGCGACGCGTCGACTCCCGTCACCCGGTGGCCGCGCTCGGCCGCGAGCCGGGCGAGGCTGCCCGTGCCGCACCCGAGGTCGAGCACGTCGAGCACCTCGCCGGGCCGGTCGGGCAGCCAGCCGCGCAGCCGGGCGGCCCACGCGTCCCGTACGGCCGGGTCGCGCAGGCCGTGGTCCGGCTCGTTGTCGAAGTCCGCCGCGGCGGCGTCCCAGTAAGCGGTGGTCGAGCTCTCGGCACGCATACCGCGATGCTCGCACCCACCACTGACAACGCCGCCAACTGCCGCCACCATGAACCCCATACCGCCGTCACCGAGGTCCGCGCTCGCCGCGTCCTTCAACTCCGTCGCCGCCCAGTACGCGGCCGCCCGCCCCGGTTACCCGCCGGAACTGTTCGCGACGGTGGAGGAGTTCGCGGGGCGGCCGCTCGACGGGGCCGAGGTGCTCGACGTGGGCGCGGGCACGGGCATCGCCACCCGGCTGCCGGCCGAGCGCGGGGCGCGCGTCGTGGCCGTGGAGCCGGGCGCGGGCATGGCGGCCGAGCCGCGGAGCGCGCTGCCGCGGATTCCGTTCGTCCGGGCGGACGGCGATGCGCTCCCCTTCGCGGACGGCATCGCCGACATCGTGACGTACGCCCAGGCCTGGCACTGGACCGACCCGGCGCGCTCGGTCCCCGAGGCCATCCGGGTGCTTCGGCCCGGCGGCGCGCTCGCGCTGTGGTGGAACATCCCGGACACGGACATCCCGTGGCTGGCGCGGCAGGAGGCCCGGCTGGCCGAGCGCTGCCCCGCCTACCGCCCGCCCGGCTTCCCGGCCACGGCCGCAGGGCTGCTCGCCCCGTTCGGGCTGCGGCCGAGATCGGTCCGTATCCGCTGGTCACGGACCATCGCCGGCGAGAACCGGCTGCCCGCGCTCGCCAGCCACTCCTATCTCGCGGTGATGGGAGCCGAGGCGGACGTGGTCCTGCGCGCGGAGCGGGCGGAGTTGCTCGCGCTGTTCCCGGACGGGGTGCTCGTCGAGCCGTTCGTAGCGGACGTCACCGTGGCGGTCACGGGGGGCGGTCACCGTGGCGGTCACGGGGGCGGTCACCGTGGCGGTTACGGGGGCGGTCACCGTGGCGGTTACGGGGGCGGTCACGGGCTGACGCGCAGCACGAGCGTGACGAAGCCGAGGGTGTGCCGGTAGCCGTTCAGCCAGCCGGCGCGGTGGTCGGCGGCGGCCCGGTACGCCGTGGCGCTGCCGGGGTCGTCGGGGTGGTCGAGGGCCCACTGGGCCAGGGAGCCGGTCCAGCACCACTCGTACTCGTCCCACTCCTGGAGCGTGCTGACGTGTCCGTAGACGGGCGTCCAGCCGTCGGCGACGACGCGGTCCACGGTGGTCGCGAGGTCGTCGTACTCGTCCGCGGCGGCGCCCAGCCCGTCGAGCGCGGCGGTGTCCGGTTCGCGCTCCCAGAAGCCGTCGCCGATGAGCACGCGGCCACCCGGGGCGAGGTGTTCGCGGGCGGCCGCGAGGGTGGGCAGCAGCCCGCCGAAGGCGTGGGCGGCGCCGACGCTGAGGACGACGTCGAAGGGGTGCGGCGAGGTGAACGCGGCGGCGTCCGCCTCATGGAGGGCGAGCCGGTCCGCGACCGCGAGATCCTCGGCGCCCGAACGCCCGAGTGCGAGGGCGCCGGCGTCGGTGTCGACGCCCTCAGCCCGCACCCGCGGGTTGAGGGCCAGCAGCCACTGGAGCCATTCGGCCCGGCCGCATCCGAGGTCGAGGACGCGTTCGGCATCGGTCCCCACGGCCCGGTCGAGCAGCCGGCGCACCGTGTCGTCGGCGAGCGGGGCGGCGATGGGGTGGTCGGCGTGGGCCAGTTGGGATATCTGTCGGCGATCCATCGGGACAGCGTGGCAAGGCCGGACCGTCGTCGCATCTGCTTTTCCCCGGAGGGGAGGGACCGCCTTGACGGCAGGAATGTCAGCGGTAACACTCCTCGTGGACACGCCGCCGAGCACGCCCGCGCTGCCTCAATCGGGCGTCGGCCCGCTGTTCAGCCTGGCGGTCGTGGTGCCCCGCGGTCTTCGCCGGTTTCGCCATGCTCACCCTGCCGCTCGTCCTGTGTCCGACCGGCGTACGCGACGAGCGGCCCGCGCCGGCGATCAGCGCCGAACCCCCGACGGGCGGCGGGCGCGGGCTCGCCCTCCTCCCCCGGCCCCCGCTGTCGAAAGGACCTCCGCCGATGCCCGCCCTGACCGTTACTGACGACGGTTTTCTGCTCCATGGGAAACCCTTCCGGATCATCTCCGGGGCTCTGCACTACTTCCGCACCCACCCCGACCAGTGGGCCGACCGGCTGCGCAAGGCGCGGCTGCTGGGCCTCAACACCGTGGAGACGTACCTCCCCTGGAACCTCCACCAGCCCGCCCCCGGCGCCCTGGACCTCGACGGGCTGCTCGACCTCCCCCGCTTCCTGGAGCTCGCCCAGGCCGAGGGCCTGCGTGTGGTGCTCCGCCCCGGCCCGTACATCTGCGCCGAATGGGAGGGCGGCGGGCTCCCCTCCTGGCTGACCGCCGACCCGAACATCCGGCTCCGCAGCGCCGATCCGCGCTTCACGGGCGCCGTGGACGCGTACTTCGATCTCCTGCTGCCGCCGCTCGCCCCCTTCATGGCGGCGTCCGGCGGTCCGGTGATCGCCGTCCAGGTGGAGAACGAGTACGGCGCCTACGGGGACGACACCGCCTATCTCGCCCATCTCGCGGACGCGTTGCACAAGCGCGGTGTCGGGGAACTGCTGTTCACCTGCGACCAGGCCGACAAGGAGAAGCTGGCGGCGGGCAGCCTGCCCGGGGTGCTCGCCACGGGCACCTTCGGCAGCCGTGTCGAGGACTCGCTGCAGGTGCTGCGGGCGCATCAGGAGAGCGGGCCGCTGATGTGCACGGAGTTCTGGATCGGCTGGTTCGACCACTGGGGTGAGCCGCACCATGTGCGGGCACCGGAGGACGCGGCCGCGGCGCTGGACGCGCTGCTGTCGGCGGGCACGTCGGTGAACCTCTACATGTTCCACGGCGGCACCAACTTCGGCTTCACCAACGGCGCCAACCACGATCACACCTATACGCCCGGGGTCACCTCCTACGACTACGACGCGGTGCTCACCGAATGCGGCGATCCGAGCCCCAAGTACGCCGCCTTCCGCGATGTCATCGCCCGCCACGCGACCGTCCCGGACGAGCCGGTCCCGGAGCCCTCGCCCAAACTGCCGCCGACCGAGGTGGCCCTGACCGCCTCGGCCAACTTTCTGGTCTGCGCCGAATTCCTCTCCCCGGCGGAACACTTCACGGACCCGCCCACCATGGAACGCCTCGGCCAGGCCTTCGGCTTCGTCCTCTACGGCACGGAGCTGCCCGCCCTCGGCGACCATGTACTGCACTTCACCGGCGGCGTCGGCGACCGGGCGCAGGTGTTCGTGAACGGCGCGCCGGCGGGCGTCGTCGAACGCGAGCGCAATGAGGACAGCCTGCATGTGCGGATCCCGGAGTACGGTGCCCGTCTGGACGTCCTGGTCGAGAACCTGGGCCGGGCCAACTACGGCGCGCACATCGGTGACGCGAAGGGCATCACGGGCCCGGTGACCCTGGACGGCCGCCCCCTGGAGGACTGGACCTGCCACGGCGTCCCCCTGAACGACCTTCCCACCCTCCCCTTCCGCACCACGGACACCCCGGTCGCGGGTCCGTCCTTCCACCGCGGCACCTTCACGGTGGACACCCCCGCCGACGCGTATCTCGCGCTGCCGGGGTGGACGAAGGGCCTGGCCTGGATCAACGGCTTCAACCTCGGCCGCTACTGGTCCCGCGGCCCGCAGCGCCGGCTGTACGTACCGGCGCCGGTGCTGCGCGCGGGGGCGAACGAACTGACGCTGCTGGAGCTGCACGCGGCGACGTCGCGGGTGGCGTGGCTGATGGACGAACCGGACCTGGGATGGACGGTGCGGGACTAAGTGCCGTTGGGTGGTGCGGGGCCAGGCGCCGTTGGGCGGTCGCGGCTCGGTCGGGTGCGGCTTTCGTCTGGGCGGGGGGTGGTTGGAGCATCGACTCCCCTGGGCCCTGGCCAAGGCCGGAGTCCCGGCTTCCGGGCATCGTGGGAGCGAGGTCCGGTCGGCCAGGTGCGGCCTACGTCCGGGCGCGCGTGATGGGAGCATCGGCTCCTCTGGGCCCTGGCCAAGGCCGGAGTCCCAGCTTCCGGGCATCGTGGGAGCGAGGTCCGGCGCCGAGAGGGGACCCCTTCGTTTTCGCTTGACCTAATAGTTGCGCCAGATCAAACGTTTTTAGGGGGGTACCTATCCCGCGGCGCGAAAACGGGAGCCGCACCCGGCCGAGCACCGCGCAGACCGACGGACTGTCCCCGCACGCCACCTCAGGCGGGACGAGAGCCGCACCCGGCGGAGCCGCGACGGGCCCGGGGCCCCACCCCGCATGCACAAATCCACAGCTACCACATACCCACCCGCACCCGACCCCGCCCCCTAGGGTGAGCGCACCGCAGGCCGGAAGGAGCCGCACCGCATGGGCGAACCCACGCGCACCCGGCGGCGTCGGGCGTCCGCCCGAGGCGGGGTGGTGATGGCCGACGTCGCCCGGCTCGCCGGTGTCTCCGGGCAGACCGTCTCCCGGGTCCTCAACGACCACCCCCGGGTACGGCCGGAGACCCGTGAGCGGGTTCGCGCCGCCATGCGGGATCTGGGGTACCGTCCGACCGCCAGCGCCCGCACGCTGGCCAGCGGGCGGAGCCGGACGCTCGGGGTGATCTCCTTCGACGCGGCCCGCTTCGGCCCGGCCGCGACCCTGGCCGGAATCAACGAGGCGGCCCAGGCGGCCGGTTATCTGGTCGGTACGGTCGCGCTCACCGCCGCCGACCAAGCGGCCGTCATGGACGCCGTCGACCGGCTGCTCGGCCAGGGCGCGGACGGCATCATCGCGATCGCACCGCAGCGCTCGGTGGGCCAGGCCCTGGTCGAGGCGGACCACGGTATCCCCATGGTCACGCTCGACAAGAGCTTCGGCGCACGGTTCCCCGTCGTCGCGGGCGACTCCGCCTCCGGTGCCCGCCGGGCCACCGAGCACCTCCTGCGGCTCGGCCACCGCACCGTCCGCCATATCGCGGGCCCGGTCGGCTGGATCGCGGCCGAGGCGCGCCTGGACGGCTGGCGGGTGGCGCTCGAGGACGCGGGGGCGGAGGTGCACGAGCCGCTGTTCGGGGACTGGAGCGCGGATTCCGGCTATGACCTCGGCGGCCGCGTAGCCGACGACCTCGAGGTCACCGCGGTCTTCGTCTCCAACGACCAGATGGCCGTCGGCGTACTGCGCGCCCTGCACGAGGCCGGGCGCCGGGTCCCCGAGGACGTCAGCGTGGTCGGCTACGACGACATCCCCGAGGCCGCGCATCTGCTGCCGCCGCTCACCACCATCCGTACGGACTTCACCGAGATCGGCCGCCGCTGTCTGACCCTGATGCTGGACCAACTCGACCACTCCCCCGAGCCCGGCGTCCGCGTGGACGTCCCCACCGAGCTGGTCATCCGCCGCAGCTGTGGCGCCTCTCCGAGTCCTTGAGCGGCCCGCCATCTGAACGGTGGGCAAGCCCACGACGGCAGAATCACCGAGCGCCGCTGGGACTGGGTGCTGTCCCGCGTGGAAGTGGGCCAGGGGCAAATACATCTAGCGCTGCCCGTTCAGGAGGCCGGTCAGGCGTCCAGGTAGTGGAAGCCCGGCTTCGGGTGCATGAGGAAGTCGTGGTGCGAGATGTTCCAGGCGTAGGCGCCGGCGAGCGCGAAGGCGATGCGGTCGCCGGCGCGCAGGCGGGCGACCGGGATGTGGCGGGCCAGGACGTCCTTGGGGGTGCAGAGCTGGCCGACGAGGGTGACCGGCTCCTCCCGGGCGGCCGGGCGGGGCCAGGGGCGGGGCCACTCCTCGGTGGGGAGGATCCTGAAGGGGTGGTCGTGCTGTTTGGCGGCCGGGGTGCGCAGATGGTGGGTGCCGCCGCGGAGCACGGCGAACGCCTCGCCGCCGCTGTGCTTGATGTCCAGTACTTCGGTGAGGTACCAGCCGCAGTAGGCGGTCAGCGCACGGCCGGGTTCGATCCGCAGGGTGAGATCGGGGTTCCGCTGGGCGATAGCGGCCATGCCCGCGCCGTACGCGGCCCAGTCGAAGCGGCGGTCGGGGCGGGCGTAGTCGACGCCCATTCCGCCGCCGACGTTCACCTCGGTGAGTGCCGACCCGTGGCGGTCGGACAGCTTCCGTGCCCGGTCGGTGATGCCCGCGGCGACGGTGACCTGGGTGGGGGCGTCGAGGCCGCTGGCGAGATGGGCATG
This sequence comes from Streptomyces sp. NPDC005393, assembly GCF_040606675.1. Classification (NCBI taxonomy): domain Bacteria; kingdom Bacillati; phylum Actinomycetota; class Actinomycetes; order Kitasatosporales; family Streptomycetaceae; genus Streptomyces; species Streptomyces sp. NPDC005393. Next base: position 48,503 of record NZ_JBEXFG010000015.1, read on the forward strand.
AATGCCGCGCAGGCGCAGAGGCCCGTCCGCGGTGAAGAGCGGGAGAAGGTGTTCCACGCGGTCGGGGTCAAGGCCGAAGGGGCTGGGGCGGCCGCCCATGGCGAGCGCCGCGCCGCCCAACGCCGCGTCGTCGAGCGGAAGATTGACGCGGAGCAGGACGCCAACGGTCCGGGCCCCCGCCAGCTGGGCCAGCAGCCGCAGTTCGTGTTCGCTCTCCACATGGAACCGTTCCACGCCCAGCTTCAGCGCGCGCCGCAGCTCCCCCTCGGTCTTGCCCGGTCCGCCGAAGGCCAGGGGAAGTTCGGGCACGGCCGTGCGGACATGTTCCAGCTCGCCGCCGGAGGCGACCTCGTAGCCGGTGACGTACGGGGCGAGCGCGCGGAGGATCGGCGGCGCCGGGTTGGCCTTCGCGGCGTAGTACAGCTCGACGCCGGGCGGCAGCGCGTCCCGTACGGCCCGCGCGTGCGCGCCGAGGTCGGCGAGGTCGTAGACGTACGCGGGGAGGTCGTCCCCGGTGAGCGTGGTGGCGAGGGCAGTGACGGGCGGGGTGATCAACGGCTGCTCCCGGGGACGATGACACGGGCCGCCTCGGACAGCAGGGCGGACGCGAGAGGGCTGGCGATGCGGACATAGCCCGCGTCGCGGTCGGCCTTGCGGGCCCAGCGGGTGAGGAGGTTGGCCTTGGCGGGCAGGGGTACGCCCGCGACCAGGGCGCGCAGCGCGGGCGGGTCGTCATGGGCCGCGGAGCGTTCGCACAGCACCCGGCGGACCGCCGACCACAGGGCGGGCTCCAGCCGGGGGTGGCGGTCGGCGAGGGCGGCGACCATCTCGGCGATGTGGTTGACCAGCAGGCAGTACACGACCCGGTCCCAGCCGCGCTCGCCCCCGTACGTCATGGGGCGGGCCACGGACTCGGGCAGCGCGGCGAGGGCCGCGGCGTGGCGCTCGGGCAGCAGCTTGGTGCCCTCCAGATCGCGGAAGAGCACCTGGCGCGGGGTGCCGGAGGCGTCGACGCCGATGACGACGTTCTGGAGGTGGGGTTCGAGGACCACGCCGTGGTCGAAGTAGGCGGCGAGGACGGGCGGTACGAGGAGTCCGAGGTAAGCATCCCACCAGGCGAGCGCGCGGTCCGGCCCGGTGCCGCTGCCGTCGAGCAGCCGGGAGATCTGGGCGCCGCTGGTCGGGTACTCGTCGGCGACGGCCGCGGCGAGCAACCCGGTCAGACCGGGCCGCAGGCGGGCGGCGAGCCCCTCGCGGACGATGACGCCGAAGCCCTCCGCGAGATCGCGGCCGTCTTCACCCCGGGCGAGGTCGAGCGTGCGGTAGCCGGGTTCGCGCAGCAGGTCGGCGCCGGGGAAGCGGGCGGCGAGGTCGGCCGCGATCGGCTCCAGCAGCCGAGTCAGGGCGACGGCGCCGGACAGCTCGTACTCGGCGTTCTTGCGCAGACAGTTGGTGATCCGCACATTCAGGCTGAACTTGAGGAAGTCCCGGCCGTCATAGAGCGTACGGACCGAGGCCGTCGGCGCGAAGTCCCGGCCGCCGGCCCCGAGGTCGAGGACGTCGCCGCGGCCGAACGCGGCCCGCAGCAGACGGTGTTCGCGGAGCATGGCGTACTGCCAGGGGTGCGCGGGCAGCAGCCGGTAGCCGTCGGGGACCGGCCGCTGCCGGTCGAGCGCCGCCAGGGCCCCGGGGGACGCGGCCTCCTCGCGTACGTACTCCAGTCGTACGGCGAGATGGTGCAGCGGGAAGCGCGCGCCCGCCTCCGGCGCGAACAGCGACCAGGAGTCGGCGCTGCCCGTACGGGCCTTGGGGGTCGGGTGGAAGCGGTGGCCGAAGAACAGGGACTGCTCGGACGCGAGATAGGCGTCGTGGGCCGTGTCGCCGCAATCCGCCGCCTTCTCGCGCTGCTCCAGGGCCGCCGTCATGCCCGCGTGGCTGGAGGCGACCTGATCGAGGAATTCGTCGTTGTGCACGCCCGTGCGCAGCTGGAGTTCGCGGTGGATGTGTTCGGCGAGTTCGCGCCAGGACACCTCGGTCCAGGTGCCGTCGCGCTGTTCGCTGACAGGCCCGGCGAACCGGTGCGCGCCGATGAGGGACGTACGCCGCAGCCCGACGCGCAGCACCACCCCGCGGCGGGGCAGCCTCAGCCGCAGCCGGCCGTCGGCCACGGCGGTCTGGTGCTCCGGGCCCGACACCTCGCGGAGCAGACAGTTGAGGAGAGTGTGGGCGGCCACCTCATCGGCGGAGGCCACGGCCGCGACGGCGGAGGACGACGGAGAGGCGGAGGTGGACGGGGAGGAGGGTGAGGGCATGGGGCGGCTCCAGCGGGGGCGGAGAAGGGTGGAGGAACGCGTGGGGGTCCGTGGACCGGACGGGGGCCCGGCGGTCATCTACCGCTCCCACAGATAGTTGGGCCCGGTGACGTAGTGCTTGTTGATGTCGGCGGCGCCCGAGCGCTCCTTGGTGAACAGGGTGCCCGCGGTGACCATCGCCTTGACCGGCAGCCGGTCCGCGTCCAGCACCCGCGCCCGCAGCAGGGCCGCCGCCCCGGGCCGCGCGGCGGCGAGCCGGTCGACGGCCTCGGTGAGCCGGTCGCGCAGCTGCCGCAGCAGGGCGTCGAGGGGCGCCCGGCCGAGGGCGGCCAGTTCGAAGGCGAGGGCCGCCGCGCACAGATGGACGGTGATGGTGGTGAACACGTCGGTCACCGGCCCGTCGCCGCCGGCCAGGATTCTGCGGTCGTCGAAGCCGCAGAGGTCGGCGGCCTCGCCTCCGCCGATCATCGCGGCGAGCCGTATCGCATGGACGCGGGGGCCGTCGTGGTCCTTGATGAGCAGCCGCAGCCGGGAGTGCCCGTCTGCCCCGAACACCAGGGAGGTGTTCTGCTGATGGGACTCCAGCGCGATGCCGTAGGCGAAGAGCGTGGTGTGGAAGTCGAACAGCAGCCGGAGGTAGTCGTCGAGCAGGGCGCCGAGGTCCCCGCCGTAGTAGCGCTCGGCGAGCGCGTCCGCGACGAGCGCCCCGTCCGGCATACGGGCGAGCAGCCCGGCCACCGGCACGATCCGGGCGTCCTCCAGGCCGGGCGGATAGCGGCGTACGAGCGTGGCCAGCAGCTCATGCCCGGCGTGGAGATGGGTGGTCTCATCCGCGAGCAGCACGGTCGCGGCGAACCGCGGCTCCCGCGCGATCACCGCCTCCACCAGCCGCTGCGCCACCTCGCCGTCGACCAGCGTGCCCGGTTTGACGGACCGCCGGTTGCGCAGGCCCAGGGTGGCGGTGGTGAGCGGCAGTTTGAGGTGGGTGGCGGGATCGTCGGCGACGGCGACGGTCCGCATGGAGAGGGTGGGCCGTACGTCGAGCAGGGCGCGGTCGGAGAGCCGGGCGGCGCCCTCAAGACCGGTCGCGCGCAACGCGGCCTCCAGCGGACGGCCGACGGTGAGCGGATGCACCGGAAAGGCCAGATGGCTCACCTCCAGCCCGCGGCCGAGACCGAGCTCACCGGGGGTGGGCCACCACGCGGGGAGGTGGTGGGTTTCCCCGCCGATCGCCTCGTAGGGGAGAGCGACCCAGCGCAGCCGGAAGGTGGGGTGGAACTCCGGGGCGTGGTCGCGTAATTGGTCCTCGGTGAAAACGGCACGACCGCGGCTGGTCGGATAGACGGGGTGGTCCCGGAAGGCGGCGAGCGTGTCATACGCGACGGCCCCGGCCATCCCGGGCCAGCCCCGGTCGTACTCGGCTGCCAGCCGCCCGACGACCCCGGGCCGGATTCGGGCGTGCGACCGCATGGCGTCCAGCGCCCGGTGGCATTCCTCCACGAAGACGTCGTACAGCGGACGGTCCTCGGCCGCGGCCGCCGACCGAAGCCGCCCGAGGACGGCGTCGAGCCCGGTGAGTACCGTGCGGGTCGGGTGGCGCGACGCGGCGCAGCCCGGCGCCCCAGGGGCTCCGGGGGTCGGTGCGCCCGCCGGGCCGGGGGCACCCACCTGGCCGGGGGCACCCGCCGCCCGTTCCGCCCGCTGGTCGTCCGGCGCGGCGCGCCCCTCCGCATGGCCCGGCGTGGCCCCGTGCCCGGCGCAGCCCGGCCCCGCGCGGCGCGGCTCGATGCGGTCCGGCACAGCGGCCCCCGGCCCGGCACAGCGCTCGCCACCACGCGCCCTGAGATCTCCCTCGACCCGGGAGGGCTCGGGCCCGCCCGGGTCGGGGCTGCCCTCGGGATCCTTCGGGCCGGCGTCGCGCTCCACGGCGTACCGCCCGATGGGGGGTGCGACGCCGTCCGGCGCGGAACGGCCACACTCAAGACGCACCGGGCGGCGGGCGCGGATCTCGCACTGGAAACCCTCCCCTTCCACCGGCAGCAGCACGCTCTCGCCCCCCTCCAGCGCGATGCGCAGCCAGTCGCCGTCGGCGCGCCGTACGGTGCGGGCGCGGCTGCGCAGCTTGTACGCGTCCTCTCGGAGAAGGGTGTCGAGCACCCGTCCGAGAAGCTCCTCTTCGATGCCACCCTCCCACTGGCCCACGCGGCCTCCCGTCCCCGTACCGCTCATGACGCGATCTCCCATCGGCACCCCGCCAGGAACTCCGCCACGGCCGTGTCGATCAGCCCCTGGTCGGTGCCGGTCGCCCGCAGGACGCCGAGGAAGTCGCGATTGGTGCGGTGGAGCGGGTGATCCTCGCCGATCTCGCGCAGCGGCCGGTAGTCCAGCCGTACGCCACCGCGCTCGGTCACGCTCGCCGGCGGGGCGGAAACGAGACGGCCGGCGCGGTCGGCCGTGACGTACTCCATACGGGCCCTGCCGTCGTTCCGCGCACCGAGGTCGCCCGGCAGCGGCTCGCCCATATGCGTACGGAGGATGTGCTCGAAGAGGGGGATGCCGAGGAGTTCGGCGAGGACAAGGTCGCACTGGTCGCCGATGGCCCGGTAGTTGACCTCGATCAGGCGGGCCCGGTCGCCTTGGACGACGTACTCGGTGTGGCAGGCGCCGAAGCCGACGCCCAGCGCCCGCAGTTGGGACAGCACCTGGTCGGTGTGGGGCTGCGGCGCCGGGGCGGGGAGCAGATGCAGCCGTTCCTCGATGAAGTGCGGCGGCGGGGAGAGCTCGGTGCGGAAGGCGCCGAGGACATGGAGGGTGCGGCCGTCGCCGAGGGTTTCGAGGGTGCGCAGCTCGCCGTCGAGGAACTCCTCGATCACCAGCGCGGCGCCGGGCCGCCGGGCGCGTATGTCATGACAGCGCTGGACGAGTTCGTCCGCGTCGGCGACGAGGACGACGTCCTCGCTGGCCACGCCCTCGCGCGGTTTGACGACACAGGGGAAGGGCGCGTCGAGCCCGGCGAGGCCGGCGGGGCCCTCTCCGGTGCCGAGCTCGGCGGACCAGACGGTGTCGGCGTCCGCGCCGGCCGCGGCGAGGGCGCGGCGCAGCTCGGCCTTGTTCTTGGTGCGCAGCGCGGCTCGCCAGTCCTTGCCGGGCAGGCCGAAGTATGTGGCGGTGAGGGCGGCCTGGGCCTGGAGGTGGTCGCTGTTGGTGAAGACGGCCTGGGGCCGTGCGTCGGCGGCGACACGGCTGATGACCTCGCGGAAGTCCCGTACGTCGCAGTGGACGATATCGAGCGCGGGGAGCGGACCGCCGCGTTCGCGGACGCGTTCGTAGGCGCGCTCATGGGCCTCGGGCTGATCGGTGAGCAGGGTGACCGTCAGGCCGAGCCGGGCCGCCGCCGGGAGGAAGCCTTCGGTCACGGAGTCGGTGGGGTTGAGGGCGAGGAAGTGGAGCCGGTGGGGCCGCGGGGCAGGGGCGCAGGACGGCCGTGACGCCGCGTCGAGATCATTCTCGTTCACGGCCCGAGATTAGGTTAGGCATGCCTAAGACCGCTAATTCGGCGTGTCGGTCCGCCCGTTTGGCCCTGATTCGCCGTCAACCGGGCAGTCCTGTCCGGCGGTGGCGGGCGCGGCGGGCGGCCAGTCGCTCGTCCTGGTCCTGGGCACGGAGGGTAGCGAGTTCGGCGCCGAGGAGATGACCGAGGCGGCCGAGAAAGCCCTCGGCCCCCTCTTCGCCCTCTTCCTCCTCGTCCACGATCCGGTCGACGATGCCCTGGGCGAGCAGATCGGCGGAGCGCACGCCCTGGCGGTCGGCGACCTCGTACGCCCGCTCCGTGGTCCGGTAAAGAATCGCGGACGCGCCCTCGGGCGGCAGCGGCGACAGCCAGGCATGCCGCGCCGCCACCACCCGGTCGGCGGGCAGCAGCGCGAGCGCGGCGCCTCCGGCGCCCTGGCCGAGCAGCAGACAGAGGGTCGGCGCGGGCAGGGTCACCATGTCGGCGAGGCACCGGGCGATCTCCCCCGCGAGCCCGCCCTCCTCGGCCTCACGGCTCAGGGCCGCGCCGGCGGTGTCGATGACGGTGAGCAGCGGCAGCCCCAGCTCGGCGGCGAGATGCATCCCCCGCCGCGCGGTACGCAGCCCCGCCGGGCCCAGCGGCTGCCCCTCCCCGGGCCCATCGGCATCCTCCCCCTGCCGGGCGCTGCGCCGGTTGTGCCCGAGCACGACACAAGGCGTACCCCCGACCCGGGCGAGCGCCAGCAGCAGCCCGGGATCATGCTCCCCGGCCCCCGTACCGCTCAGGGGACTCACGTCCTCGGCGGCAACCCGCAGAAGGTCACGCACACCCGGCCGCTCGGGCCGCCGCGAGGCCCGGATGGACTCCTCGGCGGAGGGCACGGGGACGTTACGGTCGCGACACACGGACGGGGCCTCGGCCGAAGCGTCCCCGCCTCCCGGGGCGCCGCCGGGCGCCGCAGGGGCGGATATGCGATCCGCCGCGGCGGCACCGACCCCAGCCGCGGGCCCGTCGGGACCCTCACCACCATCCGCGACAGGGCCGCGCCGCGCCCCAGCACCGGAACCAGCACCAGCACCAGCACCAGCACCCGACCCCGAGTCGACGGGCCCGCCAGCGCCACCAGCCCCCGCAACTCCCACATCGCCGCCCACACCCGCATCCACCGACCCAGCAGAGCCCGGAACGGCAGGTCGCGAGGGCGGCCCACCGCCCTCGCCACCACCCGCCACCGGGCCACACCGCACCCCCGCACCGGTCACGGAACCCGACCCCGAGTCGACGGGCCCGCCAGCGCCATCATCCCCCGCAACTCCCACATCGCCGCCCACACCCCCATCCACCGACCCAGCAGAGCCCGGAACGGCAGGTCGCGAGGGCGGCCCACCGCCCTCGCCACCGTTGGCCCCAGCGGCGGGAGCGTCCCCGCACAGAACCCTCAGCACTCGCGCCGCCACACCCGCCAATCGGCTCGCCGGGAGGACCGCGTCGATCAGGCCGTGGTGCATCAGGTGTTCCGCCACCTGGACGCCGGGCGGGAATTCCTCGCCGTAGAGGGCCTCGTGCACACGGGGGCCCATGAAGCCGATGAGGGCGCCCGGTTCGGCGGCGGTGACGTGGCCGAGGGAGCCCCAGGAGGCGAGGACGCCGCCGGTCGTGGGGTGGCGCAGATGGACCAGGTAGGGCAAGCCCGCCGCCTTGTGGTCGGTTATCGCCGCGGCCACCTTCACCATCTGCAGAAACGCGACCGTACCCTCCTGCATCCGGGTCCCGCCGGAGGCCGGGGCCGCGAGCAGGGGGAGCCGTTCGGCCGTGGCCCGCTCCACCGCCCGTACCAGCCGCTCACCGGCGGCGACCCCGATCGATCCGGCCAGGAAGCGGAACTCGCAGGCGACGAGCGCCACCCTCCGCCCCTCGATCCGCCCCTCCCCGGTGACCACCGACTCATCGAGCCCGGTGCGCTCACGCGCCCGTTCCAGATCTGCGCGGTAGACGGGGTCGGCCGTGGTGATCTCGACCGGCTCGTCCCACCCGCGCCGGCTGCCGGGGTCGACGACGGCCTCGATCAGCTCGATGGCGGACATACGGGAGTGCCCGCGGGAGGAGGGGTGCGCGCTGGAGGAGCTCGTTCCGGTCATACGTTTCACCTTTCCACGCCCGCAACCCTCCGCAATCATTCTCGGCCTGCGGAAGCTGGAGGCCGCCGGGCTGGTGTGGGCGCGGCTGGAGGTGGCCGGTCTCGACCGGCTGATGCGTGCCACCTCCACCTGTCTCGCGGCGGTCACCCTGGCCGGGCTGCCGGCGGCGCTGGCGCTGCTGCCGCGCCGGACACCGCTGTGGTGGGCGGCGATCGGCAGCGCGGTCGTCGGCCGTACTCGCCCTCTCCGGTCCGCTGCTGCTGATCCCGCTGGCGCCGGCGGCCGCGGCGTACTGCTTCCAGACCTTCCGCCGCCCGCGTCCGCACACCCGCGAGGAGAACGCCGCATGACGACCGCCGCCGCGGACCGGCTCGCCGAGCGCTGCCGGGACGCGGGCCTCAGGGTGGTCCACAACGAGCCGGGCGCGCGCGGTCTGCGCGCCCTGGTGGCGGTGGCTTCTCCTTGACCTCATCCCTCCTCGTCGGCCAGGGCCGTATCGAGCGCGGCCGTCAGCCGCTGCAGCCGCGACCGCAGATCCACCAGCTCCGCCGCGTCGAGACCGCTGGCCTCGATCACCTTCAGGGGTACGCCCTGGGCGCTCTCCCTCAGCGCCTCCCCCTCCGCCGTCAGCCGGACCGTCACCGAACGCTCGTCCTGCGCGCTGCGCTCGCGCCGCACGAGCCCGGCCGACTGCATGCGCTTGAGCAGCGGCGACAGGGTCCCCGAGTCCAGCCGCAGAAACTCCCCCAGCCGCTTGACCGGCATCTCCCCGTGCTCCCACAGCACCAGCATCGCCAGATACTGCGGATAGGTCAGCTCCATCTCCTTCAGCACCCGCCGGTAGATCCCGCCGAAGGTGCGCGAGGCGGCGTGCAGGGCGAAGCAGACCTGCAGATCGAGCCGGAGCAGGTCGTTGGGGGTAGCGGGGGACTCCGCGGTCGTGCGGTCGGGCTGGTGTGACATGACTCCAGCGTACACTTTGATTGTGTACAACTTAATTGTGTGCTCTACTCCGATACGGAGGCAGGCGCACCGAGCGCCCGCCACCGGACTACCGGACTTCCGAAAGGGATGGTCTCCATGGACGCGCTCTACACCGCGGTCGCCACGGCCAACGGACGCGACGGCCGGGCCGTAAGCTCCGACGGCCAGATCGACCTCGCCCTCGCCATGCCGCCCGCCCTCGGCGGCAACGGCCAGGGCACCAACCCCGAGCAGCTGTTCGCTGCGGGCTACGCCTCCTGCTTCGCCAGCGCCCTCGGCCTCGTCGGCCGCCAGGCCAAGGTCGACACCAAGGACATCTCGGTCACCGCCGAGGTCGGCATCGGCAAGGACGAGGCAGACGGCGGCTTCGGCCTCCAGGTGACCCTGCGCGTGGAGCTCCCCAGCGAGCTCGAGAACGAGACCGGCCGCAAGCTGGTCGAGCAGGCCCACCAGACGTGCCCGTACTCGAAGGCGACGAAGGGCAACATCGCGGTCGAGCTCATCGCCGAGTAACGCGAACGGCGCGGGTTGTTCCGCTTGACGACCTCGAAGGCCGCGTCGTTCACACGGCGGATGACGCGGATTCGAGGTTCGCGGCCATGCGGCTCAGCACCCGGACAGTCTCCACGTACTGGTCGTCCGTCAGGCCGTTCATCAGCCGTCGCCGGGTGACGCCGACCCGTTCGGCCGCGGCGGTGTGGCCGTCGGTGCCGCGTGGGGTGAGGGCGTAGGGGCCGCCGTCGGCCTGGCGGGTCACCCAGCCTCGGGTCCGGAGTGCCTCCACGGCCTCGTCCAGGGTGATGGCGCCCTCGGCCCCAGAAGGGGCGCAGTGCCGCGGCGAGTTCGTCGGTGCCTTTCGGGCCGGTGCTGAGGGAGTTCAGGATCTGCCAGTGCCAGCGCGAGAGGCCGCTGTCGGCGAGGGCGCGCTCGAAGTCCGCGTCGATCAGGGCGGCTGGACGCCATCGAGGCGGCGGAACAGAGCGGGGCCCCGGCCACCGTCTCGGGTGTCGCCGGGGCCCTGGGCGTCGATCAGCCGCGGGCGAGCGGGCTCATCGCGGGGGCGGTCGAGGCCGGGTTGGTGCGGAGGGAAGCGGATCAGTCGGACGGGCGGCGCGCCCTGCTCGTACGGACCGAGGCGGGGCGCGCCCTGACACAGGAGGTGCACCGCTTCCGGCGCTCCGTGTTCGCGGAGGCGATGGAGGGGTGGCCGGAGGCGGACCGGGCGGACCTTCGCACGGCTCCTGACGCGCTTTGTGGGGGCACTCGGGAGCCGTACGTCGCACTGACTAGCCGCGCGCTGTCAAGGGTCAGTCGTCCGACGCACAGGTCGTCGGAGTGGCGTGATCCGGATCGAGGGCGTTGACGGCTTCATGGAAGGCCAGTCCGTCGGTCAGACCGATGGTGAGGTGCTCGGAGATATCGGACCAGCAGAGGTCCTGGAGCAGCACGTTCTTGACGTCGGGGCCGGAGAGGAACTGAGAGCGGTAGGGCGTGACGACCTCGTCGTACTTGGTCGCGATGACGGTGTAGTGCACCCCGGGGACGGTGTCGCCGCCCTCGTTGAGGCGCTTCATGAAGTCCGAGCCGGCCACCTGGTCCATCAGCCCGGGGGTGCCCTTGGCGATGAGATCGCCGATGACCGGGAAGTAGTCCAGCAGCTTCGTCAGACCGAACATGGTGGTGCCGTGGCTGGGCGGGCCGAGGGCGACCAGGGCGTTCACCTTCGCCGCGCCGCCCAAGAACTTGAGGTAGTAGCGGGACATCATCCCGCCCTGCGAATGGCCGACCAGATCGACCTTGGCGGCGCCGGTGGCGGCGAGTACCCGGTCGACGTAGGCGGACAGCTGCTTGGCCGACTGGTCGACCGGGCCGAGGCCGTGGAAGAGGGGCACGCCGGGCAGTTGGCCGTAGTCGAGGGAGAAGACGCAGTAGCCGCGGTCGACCAGGTAGGGCGCGAAGCCGAGCCAGTTGTCGACGGAGTTGCCGAGGGTGCCGTGCACCAGGACGACGGGGCGGGGGTGCTGGACCGATGGCTTGCAGGAGTAGTTGTTCCAGCCGCTGCTGACGCTCTGCGTCGCGCTCTCCGTGGCGAAGGCGGCGGTGGGGGTCGCCGTGCTCGCCACGACGGCCAGGGCCAGGGCGGGCAGTAAGCCACGGGACGTACGGGGCTTACGGGGCTTATGAGTTTGGGGGGTCTGGGGGGTCTGAGGGGCCTTACGGCTTCGGGGGATACGCCTCCAGGGCAGCATCACATGAACTCCTCGCTGGTGGGGGAGAGAGTTGCGCCGATGTGCGCCCTGCGACCCGGATCACAAGAATGTTGCGCTGAGATGAAAATTACGCGCGAGTAGCAAAGGCTTCCAGCCATACGTCGGTGAAGAAACGCTCACGCAGTATTCACGCGACGTCCAGAAATCCGGCGGGCCGGACCGCCGACACGCCGAAGCGGGCCCGGGCCCGGTCGGCGGCCGCCTCCAGACGGCGTGACTTGTCGTCCACGGGGTCGAAGCTCAGCTGATGAGCGGCGAGTTCGGCGCCCATCAGGCCCTCGACCCGCAACGCCACGGACCGTACCCGGGCCCGCTGCAGCCCGAGCGCGTCATGCAGCGCGTACGCGGTGGCGGTCAGCACCGGGGTGTGCGCGGTCGGCTCGGCCAGGGTGCGGCTGCGGGTGGTCGTGGAGCGGTCGGCGTAACGGACGGTCAGGCTGAGCGCGACCGCCACCTGCCCGCTCGTCCGCAGCCGGACGCCGAGCCCGTCGGCGAGGGTGAGCAGCGCGCGACGTCTGCGGACGGGGTCCAACTCGTCGTGGCGGAAGCGGTGTTCCGCGCCCATGGCGCGGGCGGGGGAGTTCGGGGTGACGGGCGCCGGATCGATACCGCGGGCCCATGCGTGCACCCGGCGCGCGGTCGCCGCGCCGAGGATCCGCTGCAGGGTGGACAGCGGCGCGTCGGCGATCCGCGCGGCGCTGTCGAGCCCGTACGAGCACAGGGTGCGCGCGATCGCGGGCCCCACGCCGGGCAGGGCGGTGGGCGGCTTACGGGCGAGAAAGGCGGCGACGGCGTCCGGATCGCCGGGAACGGTGCGGACCGCCTCGGCCGACCGGTCGTGGGCGGCCATCCGGGCGAGCATGGGGTTGGCGGCGACACCGACCGTGCAGTCCACGCCGTACCGGGCCAGCGCCCGGACCCGCACGATCTCCGCGAGCCCCGCCGCGTCCCGCCCGAAGTACCGCAGCGCCCCCCGCACATCCGCGAGCGCGGCATCGGGTGGCAGCGCCTCGACGACGGGCGTCAACTCCCCGAGCAGCGCGAGCAGCCCCTGGTAGACGTCTTCCCCGAGCGCCGCGTCGCCGGCGGGATGGAAGCGCACATACAACACATGCGGCGCCCCACCGGCTCCGGCCGCGCCCCGCGGGCCCCCGGCGCCACCATCCTCCTCCGCCGCCCCCTCACCGGCCGGGACCTCGGCCGCCGTGGATTCGGCGGAGGGCATCCCCCTTGGCCGCCCCCGGCCGCCGGCCCCGGAGGCCGCACCCGGCCCGGCGGCGGGACCACCACCCGCGGCCGGGTCCTGGGCCCCCGACATCGCGGCCCGGGGTTCCCGCTCCACGCTCTCGGCCCCCTCCCCCAACCCCCCGGCGCCGGCCGGGGGTTCGGCGGGCGCGGCCGACGACACCGCACCCGGCCCGGCGGCGGAGCCACCGCCGGCGACCTCCGGCGCCGACCCGACGGCATGACCCGACTCCGGCACAGCAAACGGAGGCTCCCCCGGCATGGGCGATTCAGCCGACCCAGCCGAGAACACCCCACCCGGCGCAGCAGCGGACCCACTGTCAGCGGCCTCCGGGGCGCTGGGCCGCGCCGGCCCGGCGGTGAGAGACGGGGCGCACCCAGCTCCGGCTTCCGGGACACCAACCTCAGGCACCGCCGCCAACCCCCCGGCGCCGGCCGGGGGTTCGGCGGGCGCGGCCGGGAACGCCCCACCCGGCGCAGCAGCGGACCCACCGCCGCCCGCCGCCGGGGCGCCGGGCGGCATCGGCCCGGCGGCGGGGCGCGGCGCCTGCTCATGGGCCGCGTAGCGGCCGACGGCGGGGGTCATCCCGCGCTCCCGGGGCTCGCGTGCCACAGTTTGCGGCCGGTGGCGGACTGGTCGCCCGCGGGCTGGAGGTCGGCCCAGGGGTGCATGGCGTAGCCGGTGGACAGATGGATGCGACGGCCGGAGTCGGTGCCAATGCCGGAGTCGGCGCCGGAGGCGGAGTCGGCGCCGGAGGCCGGCGTACCGTCCGCGTCCGGCCCCGCGCCCGCGAGCTCCGTCGCGACCGCCTCCAGGCCGCCCTCCTTCCGGAGCGCGGCCAGTTCGGCGAGGTTCCAGACGGCCGAGCCGACGACGCTGAGGCTGCGCGGGCCGCGGCGTTGGACCACGCCGCGGACGAGCAGCAGCCAGGAGTGGAAGACGGTGTGCGCGCACGCGGCGTGGCTGTCGTCGAAGAAGGCGCAGTCGACCAGGCCGGTACCGTCGTCGAGGGTGGTGAAGATGACCCGGCGCCCCGAGCGGATCGGCGGGGTCTGGGTGGCGGCCTTGGCCCCGGCGACGAGCACAACCTCACCGTGCCTCGCGGAGCGCAACCGCTTCGCGGACATCGCGCCCAGCTCTTCCAGGAAGTCGCGGTGGTCGCCCATGAGGTGGCGGGAGACGTCCATGCCGAGGATGCCGAGCTCGGCGCCGAGGCGTTCGTCCGCGTCGAGGTCGGGGAGTCCGGCGGGGGCGGGTGGGGCGGTTTCGGCCAGCGGGAGCTGATCCGCACCGGCGCGCCGGGCACCGTGCTGCTGCCGGTGCAGTTCGGCGATCTGCAGCAGCAGATCGCGACGGCTCGCGCCGAAGGCGTCCAACGCGCCGACCTGGGCGAGCCGTTCGGCGACCGGCCGCCCCGGGTGGGCGCGCAGCCACAGGTCCTGGAGCGAGGAGTACGGTGCTCCGGCCGCGATCCGCTCGGTCTCGGCCTCGCTGATGCCGTGGACATCGCTCAACGCCAGCCGGATGCCCGCTTCCCCACCGTCACCAGGGCCGTCACCGTCACCGCCACCGGACATCAGTTCGATTCGATAATCGGAGCCCGACCGGTTCACATCCAGCGGAAGTATCGGCACTCCACGCCGCCGCGCGTCCGCCAACAGCAGCCGCTTCGGGTACATCCCGGGGTCATGGGTGAGCAGCCCGGCGTAGAAGGCGGCCGGGTGGTGCGCCTTGAGCCAGGCGGACTGGTAGGTCGGGACCGCGAAGGCCACGGCGTGCGCCTTGCAGAAGCCGTACGAACCGAATGCCTCGACGATTTCCCAGGTATGCGCCAGCACCTCCGGCGCATAGCCCCGCTTCGCCGCCTCCGCGTGGAACCAGGCCCGTACCCGCCCTTGCCGTTCGGGGTCGGACAGCGCGCGGCGCGCCTCGTCGGCGAGGTCCCGTTCACATCCGGTCATGATCGACACGATCTTGATGATCTGCTCATGGAAGACGACGACCCCGTACGTCTCGCGCAGCGCGTCCTCCAGATCCGGATGCGGATAGCGCGGCGGCTTACGGCCGTGCCGGGCGTCGATGAAGGGGCGCACCATGTCGGCCGCGACCGGACCCGGCCGGAAAAGCGATATGTCGACCACGAGGTCGTGGAAGGAGGTGGGCTGGAGCCGGCCGAGGAGATCGCGCTGGCCGGGCGATTCGATCTGGAAGCAGCCGAGCGTCTCGGTGGAGCGGATCAGATCGTACGTGACGGGGTCGCCGGGCCGGACCTGCTCGGGGTCGTCGAGGTCCAGGACCCGTCCCGTGGCCCGCCGGATCTCCGCGACCGCGTGCGCCATCGCGGACTGCATCCGTACGCCGAGGACATCGAGCTTGAGCAGCCCGAGCTCCTCGACGTCGTCCTTGTCGAACTGCGACATGGGGAAGCCCTCGCCGCTGGTCGGCACGATGGGCGTACGGGCCGGCAGCCCGGCGTCGGAGAGCAGCACTCCGCAGGGGTGCATGGCGATGCCGCGGGGCAGCCCGTCGAGCGCCTCGACCAGCTCCCAGAGCCTGCCGAAACGTTCCTGCTCGGCGGCGACCCCGCGCAGCTCGGGCAGTTCGGCGAGCGCCGCGCGCGCATCGCGGGCGCGGATGTGCGGGAAGGACTTGGCGAGCCGGTCGACCTCGGCCGGATCCATGCCGAGCGCCGCGCCCACATCCCGTACGGCATGGCGCACCCGGTAGGTCTCGGGCATCGAGACGGTCGCGACCCGCTCCGCCCCGAAGCGGTCGAAGATCGCGCGGTAGACGTCCAGACGGCGCGCGGACTCGACGTCGATGTCGATATCGGGCAGCGCGGCCCGCCGCACCGACAGGAAGCGCTCCATCAGCAGGCCGTGGGCCACGGGGTCGGCGTGGGCGATGCCGAGCAGATGGTTGACGAACGAGCCCGCCCCGGAGCCACGGGCGGTCACCCGGATGCCGAGCGCGCGGGTGTCGTCGACGACCCGCGCGACGGTGAGGAAGTACGAGGCGAAGCCGAGCCGTTCGATGGTGCGCAGCTCGTCCTCGAGCCGCTCCCAGCGCGCCCGGTCGCGGTCGTACCCGCGCAGCACCATGGCGGCGGCGCAGCGCGAGCGCAGCACCCGCTCCGCGCTCCGCCGCCCCGCTCCGACCAGCCGCGGCTCGGGGAAGTGGACGCTGCCGAGGCCGATGTGGTCCTCGGGGTCGACGAGGCAGGCGGCGGCGGTGCGCCGGGTCTCCTCCAGCAGCCGGTACGCGGCGTCCCGCCGCATCCCCGCCGCCTCCGCGATCCGCTCGGCGATCTCCGCCATCTCCCCGGGGCCTTTGAGCCAGCGCTCGCCGCTGTCGAGCGCCCCGGGGGTGCGCGAGTCGATGGGGACGAGCCGGCGGGCGGCGTCGAGGACGTCGGCGACCGGGCCCTGACCCGGGTCGGCGTAGCGGACGGCGTTGCTGAGGACGGCCCGGATGCCCTGGTCGGCGGCGAAGCCGACGGTGCGGGCGGCGAGCCGCAGCGAAGCGGGGCCGGTGCCCGTGCGGCCGTGCCATACGGCCTCCAGCCGCAGCGCGTCGCCGAAGAGCTCACGCCAGGGGGCGATCAGCCGCGCGGCCCGGTCGGGGCGTCCGGCGGCCAGGGCGCGGCCGATGTCGGAGTCCGGGCCGAGGAGCACGGTCAGCGGGGCGAGCGCTCCACCGCCACTCTCCAGATCGGACCAGTGCAGCAGGGGCGGGCCGTCGCCGTTCGTCCGGGCGGTTCCGGGGTGGGCGAGGCCCGCGTGGGCGGCGGAGACCAGCCCGCACAGCCCGGCCCAGCCGGCCGCGCCGTCGCGGGCGAGAAAGACCGCGCGGGGCGCGGATTCATCGATGAACGCCCCTCCGCGCACCGGCGTGCGCCGCCGGACCGTGCGCCCCGGCTCCGGGAGCTGCGCCTGTACGCCGAGGTTCACCCCGAAGAGCGGCCGCACCCCCGCGGACTCGCTCGCCCTGGCGAACCGCACCGCTCCGGCGAGGCTGTCGCGGTCGGTCAGCGCGATCGCGTCCATACCGCGCTCGGCGGCGCGCTCCGCCAGCCGCTCCGGGTGCGTGGCCCCGTACCGCATGGAGAACCCGGACGCGGTGTGCAGATGCGTGAAGCCTGGCATCCGCACCTCCCGCTGCTCACACCCCCTGACCGACCCTGCTTGTCTCACGCCCCACCATAACCCCATTCTCGAACAAGCGTACGAGGACGGCCATCCCCCTTCCATCGCGCCCCCATATACACCATAAGCATGCAAAACACCCCTACATTCCGCGTGTCGCGCCGCGGAATGTAGGCCGTTCGCCGTATTCTGATCACCATGACCGAGCGATCCGGCGAGTCCATGGAGTCCGGCGACGACACCCGGCTCGATCTGCTGCGGGAGCAGCGCACCGGGGCGCTCGTCACCCTCAAGCGCGACGGCCGGCCCCAGCTGTCCAATGTCGCCTTCACCTACGACCCCGCGACCCGCCTCATCCGGATCTCCGTCACCGACGGCCGCGCCAAGACCCGCAATCTGCGCCGCGATCCGCGCGCGAGCTTCTATGTCACCAGCGGCGACCGTTACTCCTATCTGGTGGCCGAGGGCGACGCCGAGCTGACGCCGGTCGCCGCCGATCCCCATGACGCCACCGTCGACGAGCTCGTCGAGGTCTACCGCGCGATCCAGGGGGAGCATCCGGACTGGGAGGAGTTCCGCGCCGCGATGGTGGCCGACCGGCGGCTGGTGGTGCGGCTGCGGGCCGATCGCGCGTACGGCTGGGGGCGGCAGACCGGCCCCCTGAGCGGCCCCCTCACCGACTGAGGCCCGGCCGGGTCCCGACCGAGGCCCTGCCGAGACCCGACCGAGGCCCGGCCGCGACCCGACCGAGGCCCCTGCCGAGACGACTGCGATGCGGCCGAGACCGGCTGAGACCGGCCGAGGGGCCTTCGGACACACCGCCCCTCGGTCGGCTTGCGCTGGCAGGTTCTCCCCCTTGTGCCACCCTTCCGCCCCTCGGGCCCCACGAGCCGCGATGGCACCCTCATCCGAGCGCCTTGAATCGATCCGAGCGCGCTGAGCACGCGGTTCGCCATACCGCACGCCCCTCCCCTCCCCCCTCCCCCGGACCGCCCCGCACCCGGTCGCCACGCGGCGTTCCACGGCGCTCCACCTAGCGCACGCGACAATAAGCCACCTAATGACTACTTGTAGCGACCGGAAGTGCTCGATCGACGTGCGTTCCTGACGCGCACCGCGTAAGACTCCGTCCGGTATCTGCAATCACGAGCAAGGGAGTGTTCGAAATGCGGAAAACGACAGGGGCGATCGGCCTGGGAGCCGCTCTGGCCATGAGCGCCGCGCTGGGGATCGGCACCAGCGGGACGGCGAACGCCGAACCCGCGCAGCCAAGAAGCCTGTACCCGCCCTCCGCGTTGGTCCTCACCGTCGGCTATGGGGCCGACGCGGCCTCGGCCGACGTCCAGCGCGCGGTGACGCTGAGCTGTCAGCCCACCCCCACCGGTACCCATCCGGCGGCCGCCCAGGCATGCGCCGAACTGCGCACCGTGGACGGCGCGTTCACCGCGCTGACGACCCGGTCGGAGCCCGGCCGGGTCTGCACCAAGGAGTGGCGTCCGATCACCGTCACGGCGGAGGGCATCTGGGACGGCCGCCAGGTGTCGTACGAGCACACCTTCGCGAACAACTGCTTCAAGAACGCTGCCTCGACGCTGGTCTTCGACTTCTGACCTGCTGAACGACCGCACACACACGACCGTACAAAGGGGAAGCCCCCGGACACCGTCCACGGGTGTCCGGGGGCCCTGCTCTGTCCGCGGGATCAGCCGATCTCGGCGCCGAACGCCTGCAGCGCCTCCGGCACCGGCTGGAAGAACGTCTCGCCACCGGCGGAGCAGTCACCGCTGCCGCCGGAGGTCAGACCCAGCGCCGTGTCGCCCGCGAAGAGCGCGCCGCCGCTGTCGCCGGGCTCGGCGCAGACGTTGGTCCGGATCAGCCCGTCGACCGAGCCCTCCTGGTAGTTGACGGTCGCGTTGAGGCCGGTGACCTCGCCACCGTGCACCTGGGTGGTGGAGCCGCTGCGCTGCACCTTCTCGCCGACCGTGGCGTTGCCCGCCTTGGAGATGGCCTGGGTGCTGCCGTTGTAGAGGTCCACCGCGCTCGGGTGGGCGGTGGCCTTGGTGTACTTCACCAGGCCGTAGTCGTTGCCGGGGAACTCGCTGCCCGCGTTGGCCCCGATCTCGGCACCGCCCTGCGCGTCGGACCAGCTCTTGATCGCCTCGGTGCAGTGGCCGGCGGTCAGGAAGAACGGCTGGCCGCCCTTGACCACGTTGAACCCGAGCGAGCAGCGTCCACTGCCGCCGAAGATGGCGTCGCCGCCCGCGATGAAGGTGGAGAACTTCCCGGCCGAGCGCTTGACCTCGACCTTGTCGCCGAGGCCGCCGGAGACCTTGTTGAGGGTGGCCAGCCGGGCGCCCTTGACGCTGCTGTCCGCGGTGACGACGACCTTGTTGGTTCTGGGGTCCACCGACCAGGAGGTGCCGGGAATGGTGGCCTTGTCCTTCAATGTCTGACGAGCCTGTCCCAGCTGGGCCAGGGTGTACTTGACCACCTTGGCCTCGGCGCCGGCGTCGCGGACCTGGTCGACGGCGGCCTTGTTCACCACGTTGACGACCAGCTTCTTGGCCTTGGCGTCGTAGTACGAACCCGCCGTGTCGCCCTTGAGGGCGGAGGTGAGGCTGTGGGCGAGCTTTCCGGCGGCGCCGACCGACAGGGCGTCGGGCTCCGGCTCACCGGGTGCGGCGTTGGCGTTCTGCAGCGTGAGAGTCGCGGCGACCAGCGCCACAATGCCGCCACCGGCTATGGCGATGCGGCGCTTGGATATGCGGCGGTGCTTCAACTCTTTTCCTCCAGTGGGGGGTTGGGCCCATCGGCAGTGGGGTGCCGGGCCCGGAGGGCGTGCATGGCATGGGCGCGCCTGCCCAGACGGAGGCGCGTCCATGCCAATTTGTGCCGCCGAGTATTCCCAGGGACACCAGGGCCGCACAAGACCGCGTTCACGTCGGGGGTGTGAAATTTACCCTGCGCGCCCGTGTCCGGACATGGCGGTGCCCGCGCACATCAGTCCGTGCGCGGGCACCGATCGCGGTTCAGCGAGCCCGCGTCTCCCGCTCCCGCTCTCGCTCCGGCTCGCGCTCGGTGAGGGTCGGGATGGCTGCCGGGGAGGGCCGCTCGGGCGGAGCCTCCCGCTCCGGGATTTCCCGCTCCGGGGCACCGTCGACCGTCCGGCCCGCCGCCTCCGAGGGCTGCTGCCCCCGCTCCAGGAAGCGCAGCAGCTCCACCGGGATGGGCAGCACCAGCGTGGAGTTCTTCTCGGCGGCCACCGCCATCACCGTCTGCAGCAGCCGCAGCTGGAGGGCCGACGGGGTCTCGGCCATCTGCGCGGCGGCCTCGGCCAGCTTCTTCGACGCCTGCAGCTCCGCGTCCGCGTTGATCACCCGGGCGCGCCGCTCCCGGTCGGCCTCCGCCTGGCGGGCCATCGACCGCTTCATGGTCTCCGGCAGCGACACATCCTTGATCTCGACGCGGTCGATATGCACACCCCACCCGACGGCCGGGCTGTCGATCATGAGCTCCAGGCCCTGGTTGAGCTTCTCCCGGTTGGAGAGCAGATCGTCCAGATCACTCTTTCCGATGATCGACCGCAGCGAGGTCTGGGCCATCTGGGAGACGGCGAAGCGGTAGTCCTCGACCTCGACGATGGCCTCGGCCGGATCCACGACCTTGAAGTAGACGACGGCGTCGACCCGCACCGTCACATTGTCCCGGGTGATGCCCTCCTGGGAGGGCACGGGCATCGTCACGATCTGCATATTCACCTTACGGAGCCGGTCGATCACCGGAGCGATCATGGTGAACCCCGGCCCCCGGATACCCTGTCGCAGCCTCCCGAGCCGGAAGACCACTCCCCGCTCGTACTGCTTGATCACACGGGCCGACGCCAGGGCGCAGACGGCGCCGATACAAGCCAGTACCACGATGACTGTCACGAGCGCATCGACCATCACGGCCACCTGCCGTCCCTATCGTGAACGATGCCCCACTTGGGGTACTGATCTCCACGATAGTCCTGACGCGAATCCGTGGGGAGGGCTGTGGAAAACCCCCCGCCCGGGGTCCGGGCGGGGGGTTCGTCGGCCGAAGGAGCTCACGCCGGGTCCGTCTGCCTGAGCAGGCTTAGTACACGTTCACGCCATACGCGTTCAGCGCCTCGACGACCGGCTGGAAGAACGTGGTGCCGCCGGAGGTGCAGTCACCGCTGCCGCCGGAGGTGAGGCCGAGGGCGGTGGAGCCGGAGTAGAGGGAGCCGCCGCTGTCGCCGGGCTCGGCGCAGACGTTGGTCTGGATCATGCCGTAGACGATGTCACCGCCGCCGTAGTTGACCGTGGCGTTCAGCGCGGTGACCGTTCCGCTGTGAATGCCGGTGGTGCTGCCGCGCCGGGTGACGGCCTGGCCCACGGTGGGGTTGGCTGCCCTGGTGATGTCCTGGCTGCCGACGGTGCCGGAGGGGGTGACCGAGCCGCTGTACTGGACCAGGCCGTAGTCATTGGTCGGGAAGCTGGAGCCGACCGTCGGGCCGATGGTGGTGGTGTGGCCGGAGTTCGACCACCAGGTGCCCGCACCGTCGGTGCAGTGACCGGCGGTGACGAAGTAGTTCGTCCCACTGCTGTTGCGTACGTTGAAGCCGAGAGAGCAGCGCCAGCTACTCGCGTAGATGGCATCGCCGCCGGAGATCAGCTTCTGGATCTTGCCCGGGGTGCGCTTGACCTCGATGGCGTCGGCGCTCGTACCCGCGGTGCTCTTGATCTTGGCGATCTCGCTCTTGGACACGGTGCTGTCGGCCGTGACGACCAGGGTGTTGGTCGCCTTGTCGACATACCAGGCGGTGCCCGCGACATCGGCGTCGAGGACGGCATGGGTGGCCGCCTTCGCCTCCGAAGCGCTGAACTTGGGGGTGGCGTCGTTTCCGGCGTAGGCGGCGGGGGCGGCGAGCGCCGTCCCGGCCACCAGGGCGGACGTCGCGGCGAGCAGGGCGATGCGTCTCGCCTGCTTGCTGTGGGGGGCGTTGCGCTTGATCCTCAACTCTTCCTCCGGGGGAATCGGGGGTCCGCTTGGGTGGGCAGGCCCGTGAGGCGCAGTCAGCGAGCCCGCCGGAAGCCGATTCCGACGTGCCCCTGACAAGCGCTTCCGGAAGTATTCGTGGACGCGGGCGTACCGCGCAAGAGGACAATTCGGAACAGCTACCGGACACATGTCGCATGGCCCCGGCGGCTTTTCGCCACCGGGGCTGTGCGCCCATCCCCTCGGGTACCTACAGGACGAGCCCGCGGGCCGTCAGGTTCCGGTTCGGCCCCTGCAATCCGTACGCCCGGGTGCCGGCCCGGCCGCGGAGCCGGTCAGCCTCGCCCCCCCTGGATACGAAAGCCCCAGGTGGTCGCGGAGTGTCCGGCCCGCGTAGGCCATGCGGAAGACCCCTCGTTCCTGGAGCAGCGGGACCACCCGGTCCACGAAGTCGTCCAGCCCGCAGGGGGTCAGATGCGGTACGAGGATGAAGCCGTCGGCGGCGTCGGCGGCGACAAAAGCGGCCATCTCCTCGGCGACCGTCTCCGGGGTGCCGATGAAGGACTGGCGGCCGGTCGCCTCGATCACGGTCTGCCGGATGGACAGCCCTTTCTCCTCCGACAGCGCCCGCCACTTCGCGGTGAGGGCTTGCGGATCGGCGTGCCGGTGGTGTTGTTGACGCCGGGGAAGTGCGCGGCGAGATGGATCTGTTGGGGCCGCTCGGACGGGTGGCTCATCGGACGGCCTCCCTGGCGAGGGCGTAGCGGTTGGCCGGGCGCGGCCGCCCCAGATGCTCGCGCAGCGTCGTACCGGGGTAGAAGGTGCGGAACAGCCCGCGATGCTGGAGCAGCGCCACGGTGCCGTTGACGAAGCGTTCGAGGTCATGGCGGGGTACGACGGGGGCGATGTGGAAGCCGTCCACCGCCCGTGCGCCCTGCCAGCCGGCGATCAGCTCGGCGAGGCCGACCGGTCCCCCCGCGGTACAGCGGCGGCCCGTCGGCCACGGCCGTCAACGGGCCCTGCTCCGGGCCGAGTTCGGCGGCGCACTCGCCGTCGCCCAGAGCCACGGCGATGGCGGCGAGCACGGTGAGCGCGTCGGCGTCCCGGCCGTACGCCACCGCCCGGTGCCGCAGCTCATGCCTATCCGGCCCGCCGCGTCCGGGCCGGTGGCGCGCACCAGGGCCACATCGGCGTGGCGGGCCGCGGTCTGCCAGGTGACGGGGTCGGTGGCGTCGATCGCGACGACCGGATGACCCTGTGGGGGCCTCGGCACGATGGCGGGGCCGCGCACCCGGAAGTGGGCGCCCTCGAAGTGGACGTAGTGCAGTTTGTCGCGGTCGATGAAGCGGCCGGTTGCCGTGTCACGGATCTCGGCGTCGGTGAGCACGACGGCGTCGGCGGTGAGCGGGGCTGACCGCCCCTCCAGCCACACCTGCTGACGTCCGTCACGCGGCCCGGTGACGCGTACGGCGCGGTGCCGGTGCTCATGGACGGTGATCCCGGGCGGCAGTGCGGCCGGCGACTAACAGCCGCAATCGCAGCCGCAGTCGCAGCCGTCGCAGCAATCACAACCATCACAGCAGTTGCAGCAGTCACAGCAATCGCAACAGTCCGAGCAGTCATCGCACTTGTGGCACAGACCCTCGCGCGGCTGCCCGGTCCACGGGTCGTCGTACGGGTCCCGGCAGCACACCTGGCAGGTGCAGAAGAGCCCGGTCCACACCATGCACCCGGCGATCAGCCCGCGCCGGTGGCGGTTCGGCGGCTCGGGCGGCGCGCCGCCGGGGCCGCCGGGCCCGGGCGGGGTGATCCACGGCGACTGCGGCGGGCCGAAGGACGCCTCCGGGGCGTGCGCGGCGGGTGCGTCGCGCGACGCCTCCGCGCCATGGCCGGTGTGCGGACAGCCGGTGGTGCCGAAGGCCCGGTCCACCGCGCGCTGGAGCTCATGCGCCAGCAGCACATGCGCCAGCTTGCCGGACCCCTTGCTCGCGAATTCGACCTCCCGGAGGGCGAGCCGCACCCCGTGCACTGCGTCATCGCAGAGCCTGCGGACCTCGGCGAGGTCCGTTCCGGTGGCCGTGATCGGGTTCCAGGCGTCCGTCTCGGCGTCCTCGGCCAGGTCCTCCACCGCGTCCAGCAGATGCGCGAGCCGTCCGAAGAGCCGACCCGCCTCCTCCAGCGGGGCCCGGTTGCCGGGGCGCCCGGCCAGGACGGCGGTGTGGCCGAAGGCGGCGGCGGTCGCGGTCTCGGTCGGCTCGGTGACCGTCAGCAGTGAGGTGCCGGGGCCGGTCGCGTCCTCGATCTCGGTCTGCCGGCCGACGGCGTCGAGCAGTACGGCCGTATCGAAACCGATCTCGGCTCCGCTGCGCGCCCCGGCCCGGTCCCATCGGCCGGCCACCCGGCGGGCGGCCGCGGCGACCGGCCGCCGGGCCAACGCCCCGTCGCCGTCCGCGACATGGTCCCGCATCTTCGCCGAGGCCAGCACCAGCGAGACGGTGGCCGCGAGCCGCGCCCCCTGGCCCTGGGCGACCGACGCCGTCCGCATCCCGCGCAGCGGACACGGCCCGGCGGTGCGCCGCCGGCCGTCCGAGCGCCCGGCCTGGGCCTCCACGAGCACCGAGATGACCAGACCGTCGTAATTGGTGGCTATTCGGGCAAACTGCCCGTGGTCCCCCCTCAACGCGAGGCATAGCCCGCACAAATGCGCCATCCACTCGGTGCGCAGGTTTTCCGACAGCCGATGGCGGCAAGGCCGGATAATGCCAAACACCACGATCCCCGTTCACCCGTACGTCCCTGACGTCACCCGTCCGGCCCGGCGGAGTCTACCCAGCACTCCGTCAGCCCCCGTAAGCAGGTGGAACTCTGATATGGCGCCAGCCGTTGTGCACCAGTAACGTCACGAATCCCCTGTGCGGCCGCAATCCACGTGGCAGACCATCCGCATCATGGACGACCATAGAGGGGCGGACAGTACACACCATCAGGGAGAGGAGGCGTCCATGGGATCGGTACGCAAGGCGAGTGCCTGGCTTGGCCTCGTCGACGACAGCGATGACGAGCGCTACTACGACGACGACTACGCCGAAGGGCCCGAGCCCGGCGACTCCTGGGTGACCGACCCGCGGGTGCGGGTGGCCGACCAGGCCGCGCAGGACCAGGGCACGCGCATCGCCACGGTCACCCCGGACGGCTTCCGGGACGCCCGCGGCATCGGTGAGCTGTTCCGGGAAGGCGTTCCGGTCATCGTCAACCTGACGACGATGGAGCCGGCCGACGCCAAGCGCGTGGTGGACTTCGCGGCCGGGCTGACGTTCGGGCTCCGCGGCTCCATCGAGCGCGTCGCCACCCGCGTCTTCCTCCTCACCCCCGCCGACTACCAGATCGTGAGCGGTGAGGCCGGCCGCTCGGTCAGCGGCTTCTTCAATCAGAGCTGACGGGCGAGGCCGCTCGCCGGAGGCGTCCTACCGGAAGGCATCGATCCCGGTGAGCGCCTTGCCCAGCACCAGTTGGTGCATTTCGACGGTGCCCTCATAGGTGAGCACCGATTCCAGATTCGTCGCATGCCGCATCACCGGATACTCCAGCGAGATCCCGTTGGCGCCCAGGATCGTCCGGGCCGTGCGGCAGATCTCGATCGCTTCCCGCACATTGTTCAGCTTGCCGAAGCTGATCTGCTCGGGGCGGATCCGCCCCGCGTCCATCCGCCGCCCCAGATGATGGGCGAGCAGCACCCCCTTGTGCAGCTCCACCGCCATATCGGCCAGCTTGGCCTGGGTGAGCTGGAAGCCGCCGATCGGCCGGCCGAACTGCTCACGGGTCCGCGCGTAGTCCAGCGCCGCCTCGAAGCTCGCGCGCGCCGCGCCCATCGCGCCCCAGACGATCCCGTAGCGCGCGTGGCTCAGACAGCTGAGCGGCCCCCGCAACCCGCTGGCCTCGGGCAGTACGGCGTCCGCGGGCAGCCGCACGTCGTCCAGGACCAGTTCGCTGGTGACCGAGGCGCGCAGCGACCACTTGTGCTTGATCTCGGGGGCCGAGAAGCCGGGGACATCGGTGGGGACGACGAAGCCGCGGACGCCCTCGTCGGTGCGGGCCCACACCACCGCGACACCGGCCACCGAGCCATTGGTGATCCACATCTTGCGGCCCGTCAGCACCCAGTCGGAGCCGTCGCGCTTCGCGTACGTCCGCATCCCGGCCGGGTCGGAGCCATGGTCCGGCTCGGTCAGCCCGAAGCAGCCGATGACCTCGCCGGCGGCCATCCGCGGCAGCCACTCCCGCTTCTGCTCCTCGGAGCCGAAGCGGTGGATCGCGTACATGGCCAGGGAGCCCTGCACCGAGACCAGGGAGCGGATCCCGGAGTCGGCCGCCTCCAGCTCCAGACAGGCCAGACCGTACTGGACGGCGCCGGCGCCCGCGCAGCCGTAGCCCGTGAGCGACATGCCGAGCGCGCCGAGCGCGCCGAGTTCACGGGCCAGTTCCCGGATGCCGGGCAGCTCACCGCGCTCGTACCAGTCGGCGATGTCCGGCAGTACGCGGTCGGCGGCCCATTGCCGCACGGTGTCGCGGACCGCAAGGTCCTCGGGGTCGAGCAGGTCGTCGATCCCCAGCGGGTCGCTCGGGTCGAACGGTGGAAGGGTGCCAGCGGGCATGAGTAGCGGCCTCCGGTGTGGTGATCCCGGTCGGATCAGACGCTACGGCCGGGTAACGCCTGTCGTCCAGACCTTCCTCGCCAGGTCAGCCCGGGGAGTCGGCGCCGACGACGGCGGTGCGGTCGCGCGGCTCCTGCCGGCGCGCCTGCTCCTTGGGGGCGGCGCCCGGCTCGGACTCCTCCTCGTCGGCCGCACCGCACTCCATGGCCCTCGGCAGCCGCAGCGCCGCCAGCGCGCCCATCAGCAGCAGACCCGCGCTGACCGCGAGCGTGACATGCAGACCGTGGACGAAGGACACGCGGGCGGCGGCGCGCAGCGCGCTTCCGGCCGCCCCGCCGAGCTGGTTCGAGACGTCGTACGCCGCGCCCAGCGACTGGCCGGCCTCCGTACCGGCCGAGGCCGGTACGCCGGTCACCGAGGAGACACCGGGCTTGTAGGCGGCGTTCATGACGCTGCCGAGGAGGGCGATGCCGATACCGGCGCCGAGCTGGTAGGAGGTCTCGCCGATGGCGGCCGCCCCGCCCGCCGACTTGGCCGAGGCTTCGTTCAGCATGGACTCGTACGCGCCGAACAGCGTGGTCTCCAGGCCGAAGCCGAGAACGATGAAGGCGCCGACCAGCACCGCGGGCCGGTCGGACTGGCCCATGACGGTGAGCGAGAGAACGGCGACGGCGGTGAGCACGAAGCCGAAGGCGACCATGGTGCGGGGGCCGAGCCCCTGGAGCATCCGGGATCCCGCGAGCCCGGCGCCCATGGCGGCGAAGGTGAGCGGCAGCAGCCGCAGACCCGTCTCGAGCGGGGTGAGCCCGAGCACGAGCTGAAGGTACTGGGCGGCTATGAGCTCCAGGCCGACGAGCGCCAGCAGGGCGAGCACGATACAGCCGACCGAGATCGAGAAGGCGGGCCGCGCGAAGAGCCTCAGGTCCACCAGCGGATGCGTACGGCGCCGCTGGCGGCGGACGAAGAGCACCAGCAGCACCGCCCCGAAGAGCGCCGGGACGGCGGTGGCGAGGTCCAGCAGCCCCGCGCCGCTGCCCACCCGCTTGACGCCGAAGACCACACAGAACAGGCCGAAGGCCGCCATGAACGCGCCGAGCACATCCCAGGGCCCTTCGCCGTCGCCGGTGGACTCCGGCAGCAGCCAGCGCCCCACCGGCAGCGCCACGGCCATCAGCGGGATGTTGATGAGGAAGACCGAGCCCCACCAGAAGTTCTCCACCAGGAAGCCGCCGAGCAGCGGGCCGACGGCCGCACCGACGGCGGCGACCGCGCTCCAGACGCCGATGGCCAGGGCCCGCTCACGACGGTCAGGGAAGACCTGGCGCAGGATCGACAGCGTCGCGGGCATGATCATCGCGCCGCCGATGCCCAGCAGGGCACGGGCCACGATGAGAATCTGCGGACTGGGGGCGAAGGCCGCGAGGGCCGAGGCTGCGCCGAAGAGCCCGTAGCCGAGCAGCAGGACGCGCCGGCGGCCGACACGGTCGCCGAGGGTGCCGAAGAGGATCAGCAGGGACGCGCAGACCAGTGGGTAGGCGTCCACGATCCACAGCAGTTCCATCGCGCCGGGGCGCAGATCCTCGGTGACGGCCGGGACCGCGACATGGAGCACGGTCGCGTCGACGGCGACGAGCAGCAGGCTGACGCAGAGCACGAGGAGCACGATCCAGCGGTTCGCTCCGCCGCCCGCCTCGGTACCGCGCCATTGCCGGGGAACGCCCGCCGTCC
This sequence comes from Streptomyces sp. NPDC005393, assembly GCF_040606675.1. Lineage (NCBI taxonomy): Bacteria > Bacillati > Actinomycetota > Actinomycetes > Kitasatosporales > Streptomycetaceae > Streptomyces > Streptomyces sp. NPDC005393. The sequence goes on from NZ_JBEXFG010000015.1 coordinate 76,490, forward strand.
GCCGAGTGCGGGCCGTGGTCGTCCCGGACATGTACGCACCTCCCTGGTCTTGCGCTCGCGTTCCGCCCGGGGGCGGAAACGTCACGTCGTGGGGACGTCCGGTGGCCCGGTGGCGAAGGCGCGAGTGAGAGGTCAGGGTACGCGAGTCCCCGCGCCCGACGTGTGCCGCAGGTCATGTTGCGACCCACGTCGCAGGCGGTTACGGAGGAGTACGTTCCACGCGTCCCCTTTTGTCCCCCCGGTTCCCCGTGCCCCGGCGTACGCCGGGTATCCGTATGCCGTTCGCCTCCCGTTGTCCACAGGCGCCGCGGGCCACCGGAAACATGCTTGATAATCGTCGCCGTGACTGATCTCGCCCACGCCGGCACCACGCCGCTCAGCGACGACGGCCGGCCGGGCCGCGCCGCTCGTGCGGCGCTGCGCCGAGCCGCTCCGGCGCTGCTCTCGTATGCGGGGACGCGCCTGCTCGGGCTGGTGGTTCTCGCCGTCTGGGGAGCCTTCGCGGACAAGAGCCCGCACCAGCTCCTCTCGGCGCGCTGGGACTCGCTCTGGTACACCCGCATCGCCGAGGAGGGGTACGGCTACACGCTCCATCTGGCCGACGGGGCGGTCCACTCCAACCTCGCGTTCTTCCCGCTGCTCCCCGCGCTGGAGCGGGTGATATCCGTCATAACCCCGCTGGGCGCGGCCGACGCGGGCCTCGCCGTGTCCTGGCTCACCTCGCTGCTCGCCGCGTGGGGGATCTTCGCGGTCGGCGATCTGCTGTACGGCCGGCGGGTGGGCACCACGCTGGCCGTGCTGTGGGGTGTGCTGCCGGTCGGGATCGTGCAGTCGATGGCGTACTCCGAGTCGCTCTTCACGGCGCTGGCCGCCTGGGGGGTGTACGCGGCGCTCACCCGGCGATGGCTGTGGGCGGGCGCCCTCGCCGCGCTGGCGGGCCTCACCCGGCCGGTCGGGGCGGCGGTGGTCGCGGCGGTCTGGGTGGCCGCGGCGGTCGAGCTGCTGCCCGGCGGGCGGTGGCGCCAGGCGTGGCGGACCCATCCGCGCGCGCTGGCGGGCGTCGTCCTCGCCCCGCTCGGCTGGCTGGGCTATGTGGTGTGGGTCGGCTTCGAGACCGGTAGCGTCACCGGCTATTTCGACGTCCAGAACGGCTGGGGGAACGGCTTCGACGGTGGTCTGGCCTTCGCGGGCTTCGTCGGCGGGCTGCTGATACACCCGCCCTTCGTGGCCGGCCTCGGGCTGCTGCTCGGCGTCGCGGCGCTGATCTGGCTGTACACGCGCTGTGTGCGGCAGCGCCAGCCGCTGCCGCTGCTGGCCTACGGCGGGGCGGTGCTGGTCCTCGCGCTGGCCGCGAAGGGGTATTTCGGCTCGAAACCGCGGTTGCTGATCCCCGCCTTCCCCCTGCTGCTGCCGATCGCGATCGCCCTGGCCCGGCTGCGTCCGGTGCGGACCGCGCTGGTCCTGGGCTCGGTCGGACTCGCCTCGGCGGTGTACGGGGCGTTCTGGCTGCATGGCTCCGGACCGCCGTGATCGGGCCACCTCGGCCGGTTCGGGCCGGCGACCGCCCCCGTCCACCCGGCGACACCCGGGGAAACAGTGAGGAACGTCGCGGCCAATCACCGATAAACGACCCTGTAAGAATTCCATAAAGGGAGTGCGGGGCGGTGTTTGGAAGGCCGTGCCCACATAAGTTCCGGGGCCTCGTGCATTCCTTGGAAAGGCGCGGCCAAAAGTCGCCGACGAGACCTACTCCACATCACATCGTCATCACAAAGCGACCTGAGTGACTGAAGCCGCCTGTCACGCAATGTAACGTCGATTAGGTGCGTACCGAAGACAAGCTCCCTGAGACCGAGGAGCGACCAACCGATCTCGCGCGACCACGCATGACCCGAACACGCTTCTGGTTGCTCGGGACCACGCTGGCGGTCTACGCGGCGACCGTGATCGGCGTGCTCACCACCTCATGGCTGGTGAAGCTCGACTGGCAGGTCATGCTCTTCCGGCCCTACAAGCAGTGGCCGGAGTTCCACACGTTCCTGGACTACTTCGTCGTCATGGGCCAGCGCGGTCCCACCGCGGTGGCGGTCGCCGCCTGGCTGGGCTGGTGCTGCTACCGGCACCGCACCCTGCGCCCGGGGCTGGTGCTGGGCACCTCCCTGCTGCTGCTGAACATCACCGTGGGTGCCGTGAAGATCGGCTTCGGCCGGCTCGGCCCGCACTACGCCACCACCGTCGGTTCCAGCGAGATGTGGCACAACGGCGATATATTTCCTTCGGGTCACACCGCGAACGCCGTGGTCACCTGGGGTGTGCTGGCCTATCTGGCGACCACTCCCCGGGCCCGCAGGGTCGCCTCGCTGATCGCCGCGGGGTTCGCTTTCGGCGTCGGCATGACGACCGTCTACCTCGGCACCCACTGGCTGAGCGATGTGGTGCTGGGCTGGGCGGCCGGGGTGCTGGTGCTGCTGGCCCTGCCGTGGCTGGAGCCGGCCATGGCCCGCGCCGAGGTGCTGCTGCTGGCCCTGTGGCGGCGGATGCGCCGGGGCCGGTTGCCCGTACGGGTGCCGTCCGCATGGCCGGTCGCCGGATCTCCCCTGGCCACACCGCGTGCCGCGCGCGACGACGAGCTGCCCGCCCGCGAGCCGGTGGGCGCGGTCCGGTCGGGCGGCGCCACGGGGCGCGGGTCCGAGGCCCGGCCGCACCACCCGGTCCGCCAGCACACGGTGCGCTCCGAGCGGACCCCGGTCACCCCGGTCGGCAGCCGCCGACCGCCGCACGCCGACCGGGTGCCGCGCGCCACGGCACCCCTCAGCCCGTCCGCCGGGCGCGGACGGACGACCACGGGCGGCTGAGCCGCCCCACCGGGCCGCGGGGCGGTACGCACAGCCTTCCCCCGCACCGGTTCTCCCGGCATCGGCGGCACACCACGGCCCCGGACGCTCCCGCTGGAGCGTCCGGGGCCGTCGCCGTGTCCGGGGCGGGGCGTGCGCGCACGGCGAGGGCAGGCGGGCGGTCAGCCGCGCCAGCAGCGCTTGACGACGCCGTCCGCGACCTCGAAGTTGATCCGGCCCCGCAGGTACTCCATCGTGATGATCGCGCCCGGCGGCAGCCTCCGCACGGTGGTCCAGCCGCGCTCGCGCGCCACCTCCTCGGCGGTCCGGGCGTCGAGGCCCACATAGCTGTCGAGGTCGTCGTCGGGTTCGGCCGGAAGGTTCGGTACAGGTCCCATGACAGCCACGGTAGGTGGCTCCATATGGGTGGGAAAGCGGAGGCGGACACCGGCTGACAGAGTCTCATGCGCCCCATGTCCGTCACTCGTCACACTTGTGTCACAGAAAACACGCCCGGGTTTGTCAGCGACTTTGTCACTCTTCCGGGGCTTGTGTTGACGCCTCGAAGATGACTGAGAGTTTCCGCCGAAATCCCCAGGCAAAGGCGACGGTCTGGTATAGGCGACGGGCTGTTCGCGAGATCTGCCGAACAAATTGCAGCGGCCGACGGAAAAATCGACGCCCCGGGACCCCTCCGGAGCACACAATTCCGCCACAAACCGCCGAATACGAGCCCTCAGGTTTGCCCCGGCGCCGACGCGGTACCCGCCCCCATCGAGGCCAACATGACAGACACATCCAATGAGAACCGCGAGAAGACGGCGACCGGCGGCCTGACCCCGCTGGCGCTCCTGCGCTCTGCCCGTGAACAGCTCGTCGAGCTGACGGGCCTGTATCCCGAGTCGCTGACCCGCATGGAGCGGACCGACGAGGGATGGGTGCTGGACGCCGAGGTGGTGGAACTGGCCCGGGTACCGGAGACGATGAGCCTGATGGCGTTGTACGAGGTGACTCTCGACCCGGACGGCCAGCTCACCGGCTACCGCCGCATCCGCCGCTACGAACGCGGGCGAAGCGACCGAGGCTGACCGTTGGCGGGCCCGCGCGGCCCGCCGGACACGAGAGGACACACTGCGACATGACCACTGTTGTCCCGGCACAGCAGAGCAGGGGTGGGGGCGGCTCCAGCGGCCTGTACGACATCCTGGAACTCATCCTCGACCGAGGGCTGGTGATCGACGCGTTCATCCGCGTCTCCCTCGTCGGCATCGAGATACTCAAGATCGACATCCGGATCGTGGTGGCGAGCGTCGACACCTATCTGCGGTTCGCGGAGGCGTGCAACCGGCTCGACCTGGAGTCGGGTCCGAACAAGTCCCCCGGCCTCCCCGAGGTCGTCGAGGGCATCACCGAGGGCGGTGCGCGCTCCAAGACCAAGGGCGCGCTGTCCGGCGCCGGCCAGACCGTCTCCAAGGCCGCCCAGTCCGTGGCCGACGCGATCAGGCCCTCGGACGAGGACGAGGAGGAGTCCTCTCACACCCGGCGGCGCCCGGCGGCCCGTAAGTCGGCGCCGAAGAAGTCCGAGGAGTCGGCATGAGCACCTATGTCTACGGCATCGCGCGCGGCGAGGCGGTCCTGGGCGACGAACTCCTGGGCATCGGCGATCCCCCGCTGCCCGTCCGCGCGCTGCACGAGGGCGAGCTGGCCGCGATCGTCAGCGACTGCGCGCCGGATCTGAAGCCCCGGCGGCGCGATCTGCTGGCCCATCAGCATGTGCTGGCCGAGGTGAGCGACGCTCATCCGGTGCTGCCGATGCGGTTCGGCAGCGTCTCCTCCAGCGACGACGACGTGCGCAGCGTGCTGGCCGAGCACGCCGACCGCTACCACGACCAGCTGCGGCGGCTGGGGGACCGGGTGGAGTACAACGTCAAGGTGGTGCACGACGAGGACGCCGTGCTGCACCAAGTGCTCTCCGAGGAGCCGGAGTTGCGGGCGCTGGCCGAGGCCAACCGGGCCGCGGGCGGCGGCACCTACGAGGACCGGGTGCGCTTCGGCGAGCTGGTGGCGAACGCGGTCCGGGCGCGCGAGGTGCACGATGCGAAGCTCGTGGAGGAGGCGCTGGCCCCCACCGCCGAGGCGCACCGCCCCGGTCCGGAGAGCGGCGGCTGGTTTCTGAGCCTGTCCCTGCTGACGCCCAAGGACGCCGCCGAGCCGCTGATGGAGGCGGTCGCCGAGCTGGAGAACGCCCACCCCCGGCTGAAGCTGCGGGTCAACGGGCCGCTGCCGCCGTACAGCTTCGTCGATTCCTGATGCTGTTCATCGGCTGGGTGCTGAGGCAGGTCGTCGCCGTGGCGGAGCGGGAGTACTACGACCCGGCCAACATCCAGCGCGCCCTCATCGAGCTGGAGACCCAGCTCGATGAGGGCCTGATCGACGAGAAGGAGTTCGAGCGGCAGGAGGATGTGCTGCTCGACCGGCTTGAGGAGGCGCGCCAATGGGCGAACGGGACCCTATGACCACCGCCCGCGGCGGGGGGCTGCCCGGATCGGGCGGGGCGTACGGCTCACCGGCGTCGTCGTTTCCCTCACCGGGGTCGTACGGACTGGCGTCGGCCCGCGGGGACGGCTCGGCCAACCTCGCCGACATCCTGGAGCGGGTGCTCGACAAGGGTGTCGTCATCGCGGGCGACATACGTATCAATCTGCTCGACATCGAGCTCCTCACGATCAAGCTGCGGCTGATCGTGGCCTCGGTCGATAAGGCCAAGGAGATGGGGATCGACTGGTGGGAGCACGACCCGTCGCTGTCGTCGCGTGCCCGCGCCGAGGTGACGAGCGGGGAGAAGACCGAATGACCGAAGGACTGCAGTACGCCTATGCGGTCGTCCGGGACACCGGCGCCCCGGACGCCGCCCCCCACACCCTGGACGCTCTGGAGGGGCTTCGCGGGGTCGCGGGCGAACCGGTGCGCGCCGTGCGCCATCTGGGGCTCGCCGTGCTGGCGGGCCCCGTTCCGGCGGAGGACTTCGACGAGGGCTCGCTGCGCGAGCGGCTGGAGGACATGAGCTGGCTGGAGGGGGTCGCCCGAGCCCATCAGCGGGTGGTGGACACGGCCGGCGCCGACGCGTGCGTCATCCCGGTCCGGATGGCCACCGTCTGCCGCGGCGAGGAGGGGCTGCGGCGCATGCTCGCGGACGGGCGGGACCGGTTCGCGGCGGCGCTGGACCGGCTGGAGGGACGGGTCGAATGGGGCGTCAAGGCGTATGCCGCGCCGCCCGCACCGGAGAAGCCGTCCGCCGAGCCCTCGGCCGCTGTCTCGGGCCGCGACTATCTGCGCCGGCGCAGCGCGCAGCGCCGGGCCACCGAGGAGCGGTGGGGCCGTACGGAGGACGGCGCGCGGCTGGTGCACGACACGCTCGCCCAGCTCGCGGAGCGCGCCCGGCTGCATCCGCCGCAGGACGCGCGGCTGTCGGGTGAGTCGGATCACCATGTGCTGAACGCCGCGTATCTGGTGCGGCGCGAGGACAGCTCGCAGTTCGCGGTGCGGGTGGGCGAGCTGGCCGAGCGGGCGGCGGGGCTGCGGCTCGAGCTGACCGGTCCATGGGCGCCGTACTCCTTCGTCGCCCCGGACGAGGCGGAGGGCGCGGGGGCGGGCGCATGACCGCGAGCCCCCTGGCCCATCACCAGATCGCCCTGGTGGACCTGTTGGACCGGCTGCTGGCGGGCGGTGTGGTGATCACCGGCGATCTGACCCTGCGGATCGCCGATGTCGATCTCGTCCGCATCGATCTGCGCGCGCTCATCAGCTCGGTGAACGAGAATGTGCCGTCCCCCTGGGAGGAACCGTGACCACGCGGAAGCTGGAGCTGGACCAGGACACCGTCGAACGCGATCTGATGAAGCTGGTGCTGACCGTCGTCGAGCTGCTGCGCCAGCTCATGGAGCGGCAGGCGCTGCGCCGGGTGGACCAGGGCGATCTGACGGAGGACCAGGAGGAGCGGATCGGGCTGACGCTGATGCTCCTGGAGGACCGGATGAACACGCTGTGCGACCGCTACGGCCTCGCGCCCTCGGATCTCAATCTGGACCTCGGGCCGCTCGGGCCGCTGCTGCCCCCGAGGGAGTGACGCTCGGGACACCTCCACGCACCAGGGCACATCTCCCCGTATTGGCACGGCAGCCGGGCGATCATGGCCGTAAACCGCCTTGAGCCGGTCATACGACACCACAGAGGGAGCCCCGATGGCGACAGACACCGGCCCCGCCGCCGGTCCGGTGTGGCTGCCGCGGCAGGGCCGGGTGGTCGTGGACTGGCTGACGACGACCGACCACAAGAAGATCGGCCATCTCTATCTGATCTCGTCCTTCGGCTTCTTCCTGGTCGGTGGCGTGCTGGCGCTGGTGATGCGCGCCGAACTGGCCCGCCCCGGCCTCCAGATCGTCTCGCAGGAGGAGTTCAACCAGGCGTTCACCCTGCATGGCACGATCATGCTGCTGCTGTTCGCGACCCCGGCGTTCTCGGGGTTCGCCAACGAGATCATGCCGTTGCAGATCGGTGCGCCGGACGTGGCCTTTCCGCGCCTCAATATGCTCTCGTACTGGCTGTATCTGTTCGGCGCGCTGCTGGTGGTGGGCGCTCTGGTCGTACCGGGGGGCGGCGCGGACTTCGGCTGGACCGCCTATGCCCCGCTCAACAGCGCGGTGCGCTCCCCCGGCATCGGCGCCGATATGTGGATCGTGGGCCTCGCGATGTCGGGCTTCGGCACGATCCTGGCCGCGGTGAACTTCCTGACGACCATCGTGACGATGCGCGCCCCGGGCATGACGATGTTCCGGATGCCGATCTTCACCTGGAACACCCTCTTCACCTCGATCATGGTCCTGATGGCGTTCCCGGTGCTCGCGGCGGCGCTGCTGGTACTGGAGGTGGACCGGCGGTACGGGTCGGTGGTCTTCGACGCCCGCTTCGGCGGGGCGCTGCTGTGGCAGCATCTCTTCTGGTTCTTCGGCCACCCCGAGGTCTACATCATCGCGCTGCCGTTCTTCGGCATCATCACCGAGATCATTCCGGTCTTCTCCCGTAAGCCGATCTTCGGCTACCTCACGCTGATCGGGGCGACGATGGCCATCACCGGGCTGTCGATGGTGGTGTGGGCGCACCACATGTTCGCGACGGGCGCCGTACTCCTGCCGTTCTTCTCCCTGATGTCGTTTCTGATCGCGGTGCCGACCGGGGTCAAGTTCTTCAACTGGATCGGCACCATGCTGGGCGGCTCGCTGTCGTTCGAGGCGCCGATGCTGTGGGCGGTCGGCTTTCTGGTGAGCTTTCTCTTCGGCGGGCTGACCGGCGTCATCCTGGCCTCACCGCCGCTCGACTTCCATGTCACCGACACCTACTTCGTCGTGGCCCACTTCCACTACGTGGTCTTCGGGACGGTCGTCTTCGCGATGTTCGCGGGGTTCTACTTCTGGTGGCCGAAGTTCACCGGGAAGCTGCTGGACGAGCGGCTGGCCAGGATCCACTTCTGGTCGCTGTTCGTCGGCTTCCACACCACCTTCCTGGTGCAGCACTGGCTGGGCGCGGAGGGGATGCCGCGCCGCTACGCCGACTATCTGGCCGCGGACGGCTTCACGGCGCTCAACACCATCTCCACGATCGGCGCCTTTCTGCTGGGCATCTCTAGCCTGCCGTTCCTCTACAACGTCTGGAAGACGGCCCAGTACGGCACGCGGGTCGAGGTCGAGGACCCCTGGGGGTTCGGCCGCTCCCTGGAGTGGGCGACCTCCTGTCCCCCGCCGCGCCACAACTTCGTGGCCCTGCCCAAGGTCCGCTCCGAGTCGCCCGCCTTCGATCTGCACCATCCGGAGGTGGCGATCGAGCAGGAGAAGGACCAGCAGCTGAAGCCGCACGGCTCGGTCAGCCCAGGGCCCGATCCAAGCGGTCCCTGATCCGCCGTATGTGGTCGTTCAGCTCGGCCGGCTCCCGCACCTCGAAGTCGAATCCGGCCAGCACGATATGGATCACCATCAGATCGAGGCTGTGCGCGCCGGTGCGCAGCAGACAGCTGTGCTCGTCGACCGCCTCCAGCACCCCCGCCGAGGGCGAGATCCGCTCGGCCGCCCGCTCCGCGGACACCCGCAGAAGGACGGTCGCCCGCTCGGCGTAGACGGCGGTGGACACGCCCCGGGAGACATAGGCCGCCAGATCGTCGGCGGGCGGGCGGCGCGGGGCGAAGAGGGGACCGTGCGGCGGGGTCGGGGTGATCCGGTCGGCCCGGTACGTGCGCCAGTCCGCCCGCTCCACGTCCCAGGCGACCAGATACCAGCGGCGCTGCGCGCAGACCAGCCGATGGGGCTCCGCGCTCCGGCGGCTGACCGCGCCGGCGTGGTCGCGGTAGGCGAAGCGCAGCCGGCGGCGGTCACGGCAGGCGTTCGCCAGCTCGGTCAGCACCGCCGGGTCCACCCCGGGGCCCGGGATCCCGCCGGCCATCGGCACGGTGAAGGAGCTCAGCGCGCTCACCCGGCGGCGCAGCCGGTCCGGCAGCACCTGCTCCAGCTTGGCGAGGGCGCGTACGGAGGTCTCCTCGATGCCCTCGACCCCGCCGCCCGCGGCCTGGCGCAGCCCCACCGCGACCGCCACCGCCTCCTCGTCGTCGAGCAGCAGCGGCGGCAGCTGGGCGCCCGCGCCCAGCTGATAGCCGCCGGCGGTGCCCGGGGCGGAATGCACGGGGTAGCCGAGCTCCCGCAGCCGGTCGATGTCGCGGCGCACGGTGCGCGGGGTCACCCCGAGCCGGTCGGCGAGGTCGGCGCCGGACCATTCCCGATGGGCCTGCAGCAGGGAGAGCAGACGGAGCAGACGGGCCGAGGTCTCCAACATGCGGTCGAGTCTGCCAGCCCTTGAGGACAGGAACTGTCCCCAAGGGTCCGTCGCGTTCGAGGTGATGGCCTCAGGCCGGCGCCTCTATGCGCACCACCAGATCGTTGTCGCCGGTGTAGTACGGACGCGCGTGTGCGGTCCCGTGCGGGGCGGAGACCTCGCGGGGCGGATAGGTGAAGATCTCCTTCTTGTCCGCGACGTCGTCCAGTATCCGGGCGAGCCGCGCCGGGACCGCGCCCTCGTCCGCCGGGCGGAGCCACAGGTCCCATACGTCCGCGCCGCCGCCCCAGCTCTCGGCGAGCTCGGCGTACGGGAGCGTGAAGGAGAACTCGGGGCCGTCCGACTCCAGCGGCGCCGTCCGCATGACGGACGGGTCGCGGCGGCAGCGGGCCTCGACGACCGCGTCGGCCAGCCAGTCGGAGGGGTACTCGACGCGGTAGAGCCTGCCCCGTACGGCCATCGTGCCGCCCTCGAGACGGATCTCCCCGGCCTCGGCGTGCGGGACCCGGCGCCAGCTGCGCAGCGAGAGGTTGCCGTGCTTGGTGGCGTACGGAATGCGGACGGACAGCGGCGAGGTGCTGGGGCCGGGCCGGCGGTCGACCAGGGAACGCAGATCGTTCAGGCCCGGGACGAGCCGCTGCGGTTCGGCGTCCCCGTACGCCACATGGACGTCCCAGCGGCCCTCGGGCAGCGCGACGGTGCTGGGCAGCGCGGCCTGGAGCCTGCCGTTGCCGGTGGGGCCCAGCGGCAGCCGTACCTCCCCGTCCGAGGTCTCCGCGCCCCGGCGGACCAGGACCAGCGCGCCGCTCCAGTCGTCGTGGCTCCCCGGTTGGGGCCGGGCCCAGTCGGAGATGTGGAAGGTGAGCCCACCGGCGGAATCCGCCACGCAGTCGGCGCGGGCCGGGGCCGCCTCGGTGGCATCACTCATGCTGTCCTCCTCGCATCCCGTCGCTGCTCCCGCTGTCGCGCTCCCGCTCGTGCTCATGCTCTGCTCACTTCATTCGCTTCTCCGCCCGCGCGGCGCAGAGGTGCGGCCATCGATGTCATCCGCGGCCCGGCGGCCGCGCGCGCGTCGCTCACGCGACCGCCTTCCGCAGTGAGTCCTGTGTGGTGAACGCGCCGCTGAGCAGGGTGCCGCGGGCCCGGTGCAGGGTGCCTCGCAGCCCACTGCGCGCGACCAGATCGGAGAAGAGCGACTCGTAACGCCCGGCCACGCGCGACGGATCGAAGCGGGCCGAGTCCTTCAGCGCCGCCTGTCCCATCTGCTGCCGCAGCTCGTCGTTGTTGATGAGGTCCAGCAGCGCGGCGGCTATGGCGTCCGCGTCGCCCGTGGGGACGAGCCGGCCGTCCACGCCATTGTCGATGATCTCGGCCGGTCCATGCGGGCAGTCGGTGGAAACCACGGGGAGGCCGCAGCGCATCGCCTCGACGATGGTCATGCCGAACGACTCCATGCTGGAGGTGACGGCGGCGATCGAGCCCTTGGCCCACTCGGGGTCGAGCGGATTGGCCGGGCCCATCAGATAGACATGGTTGTAGAGGCCGAGCTTGTCGATGAGCGCACGCAGCTTGGCGTGCTGGGCGCCGCCGCCGTAGATCCGCAGCCGCCAGTCCGGGCGGGCCGCGGTGACCTTGGCGAAGGCCCTTATCAGCAGGTCGTACCGTTTGACCGGGGCGAGCCGGCCGGCCGCGACGACCCATTTGCCGGTGCCGTCGGCGGGCTCCAGACCGGGCTCCGGCACGCTGTTGGGCACCGACTCGACCCGCACCCCCGGCAGCCGCATCCGGCGGCGGTAGGTCTCCGCGTCGGCCTCGGTCACGGTGGTCACCGCGTCCAGTCGCGGGTAGACGGCGCGCAGTGCCCGCTTCAGCCCGTTGGAGTGGGTGCTCAGCGTCAGATGCTCCTGGCCGACCCGCACCGGACCACGGCGCGCCTCACGGGCGATGTGGACATTGAGACCGGGCCGGGTGCCGACAACGATATCGGCATCCAGCCGGCGGAGATGGTCCGCGATACGGCGGTCGGTGAGCACGTTGTACTGCTTGTACCGGCCCTCGGTGGCCGGGAAGACCTTCGCCGGGCGGGCGTAGTCCGGGTCCGCGCCGTCGTAGGACGGGCTGCCCTTGCGAATGTCCACCAGATGGCTGATCCGCACGTTCGGGCCGGGGTCGAAGACCGGCCGGTCACGGTGGCGGAACACCGAAACGATCTCCACGTCGTGCTGCTCTCCCAGGGTGCGGGCGAGGTTGTACGTGGTCCGGATCGTCCCGCCGATCCCGTACGCGTTGTGAATCAGGAATGAGATGTGCATCCGTCCCCGTATCCCACTGCTTCCCCGCGGACGGGTGTCTCGTCCGCCTACCACGGAGTGAGACCGCGAAAGCGGTTGCGAGGTTGGGCGCCATCACCGTCTTGTTCCCCAACAGATGTGAAATCGGTAGCGAACTCAGGGAACTTACCCGCGAACTGACGCATCAGACCACGGGGCGGCCGGGGCGCGTGACCCCCGCCGTGCATGGCCCGTTGTGTACGTATGAGCCGGGAACCGCCCGGCACACGGACCAAGACCGAGGAGCCACCCGTGCCGCGCATGCTCGACGTCAGCGATGACGTACGCGCCGAGATCGGCGACGAAGAAGCCGACCGGCTGCTCGCCGGGGAGAACGCCCCGGGCGCCTACGACTGCACGTCCTGCCGCACCCCTGGCAACACCGACCAGGAGCGCACCAGCACCGTGCTCTTCGTGGGGCAGGAGACGGCGGTGCTCGCCTTCGCGCACGCCACCTGCGTCCCCTCCCAGGTCGTCCCGGTCTCCGAGGAGCAGCTGCGCGGCGCGGTGCGCTCCATCACGGGCGAGGACGCGGCGGCCCCGGCCGCCGAGGCACCGCCGCACGCACCTCCCGCCCCTCCCGCCCCTCCCGCCCCGCATGCCTCGCACACCCCGCAGCACGCCGCCCCGTCCGGCTACGCCCCGGCCCCGGCGCCCCAGCAGGCCGTGCTCGGCGTCACCAGCGGGGTGGTACTGGTCGGTGCGGAGGCGCGTCCGGCGCTGGTCGTCGAGCCGACGGCGCCGATCACCCGCCCCGGGATGGCCGGCCACGGCGACGACTTCCTGCCGCTCCTCACCGAGCAGGGCTTTCTGTCGGTCGTCGACCTCGGCCGGCCGCCCGCGCCGCTCCCCGGCTGGTCGGTGCTGCTGGCCATGGGGCAGCTGCACGCGGTGCTGATGCCGGCGGCGAACGGCGGCGCCCCGGTGGCCTGGTGGCAGGCGCACAGCCCGATGCCGCTGAGCGAGGGCTGGCGCAACGCCGTCGGCCGCTCCCAGCAGGTCATGGTCTACGCGGCGGCAGCGGGCACGATCGGCACCCAGCCGCGCGAGGACCAGCTGCGCGCGGCGCTGGACCGGGCCGCGGCGCGCGGCGCGCTGGTCGGCGCCTCGATGCCGCTCGCGGGCACCTGACGCCCATGGCCGCCACCGTCCCGGGGCCGCCCCCGGGCCTCACGCACCTCCCACAAGCAGCCCATTCGCCACCGATGCCGCATCCGACGGGCGGCCGGGTCGTTGGCACATACGTGCACGCATACGACCTCCCCTACCGTTCCCCCTCATACGGCTACATTCCGGCCATGCGCCCCGCGCCGGAGGCATCTCCCGATCATTGGCGGCACTCCGCCACGCCGATCTACGACGCGCTGTACGCGGAGTACCGGCGGCTGTTCCGGGCGCTGCCCGGCGACCGTTCGGACGAGGAGGATATGGGGTTCGTCGCGTTCAGCGCCATCGGCCAGCCCCGGGGGCTGACCAGCGGCGGCCATGGCCGTACGAGCGGCTACGGCGGGGGGTGGGACACCGGCGGGCTGTACTACCGCACCTACCTCCCCGCCCTGCCGCCGGGCCAGCGCGACGGGCGGGGACACGACTACTAGACGGTGTCCCAGGGGCGCTGAACCCTCGGCTGGGGGCACCTCCCAGCGGTAGCTGGGGGCGAGCCGAAGGGGCGCGCCGAATGGCCGTACGAGCGGCTACGGCGGGGGGTGGGACACCGGCGGGCTGTACTACCGCACCTACCTCCCCGCCCTGCCGCCGGGCCAGCGCGACGGGCGGGGACACGACTACTAGACGGTGTCCCAGGGGCGCTGAACCCTCGGCTGGGGGCACCTCCCAGCGGTAGCTGGGGGCGAGCCGAAGGGGCGCGCCGCTGTCGAAAGGGAGAACGCGCGAAGGCCCCGAGGGCTGCGATCGACATGCGGCTACCGCCGCGCGAGGGGCCGAGCACGATCGACCGTCGACAGGGGGCGCCCCCGGCCGAAAGGCTGGGGGAGGCTCATAGCGCCCCGGAGGCGAACCGAGCCCCGAATAAGGGGGGCCGCTACTTCTTGCGGCCGCGCTTCTCGCGCACCCGCACCGAGATCTGCAGGGGCGTCCCCGCGAAGCCGAACTCCTCGCGCAGCCGCCGCTCGATGAAGCGGCGGTAGCCCGCCTCCAGGAAGCCCGACGCGAAGAGGACGAACCGCGGCGGCCGGGTCCCGGCCTGCGTCCCGAAGAGGATGCGGGGCTGCTTGCCACCGCGGACCGGATGCGGATGGGAGGCGACGATCTCCCCGAGGAAGGAGTTCAGCCGCCCGGTCGGGACCCGGGTCTCCCAGCCGGCCAGCGCCGTCTCGATCGCCGGGACGAGCTTCTCCATATGGCGGCCGGTGCGCGCCGAGACATTGACCCGCGGCGCCCACTGGATCTGCGCGAGCTCCGTCTCGATCTCGCGCTCCAGGTAGTAGCGGCGCTCCTCGTCGAGGGTGTCCCACTTGTTGAACGCGACGACGAGCGCGCGCCCGGCCTCCACGGCCATCGAGATGATCCGCTGGTCCTGGACGCTGATGGACTCGGTCGTGTCGATCAGGACGACTGCGACCTCGGCCTTCTCCACGGCGGCGGCGGTGCGCAGCGAGGCGTAGTAGTCGGCACCCTCCTGGAGGTGGACCCGGCGGCGGATACCGGCGGTGTCCACGAACTTCCAGGTGACGCCGCCGAGTTCGATCAGCTCGTCGACCGGGTCACGGGTGGTGCCCGCCACCTCGTTGACGACCACCCGCTCCTCGCCCGCGACCTTGTTCAGCAGCGAGGACTTGCCGACGTTGGGACGGCCGATGAGCGCGATCCGGCGCGGTCCGCCGACCGTCGCGCCGAAGGTCTGGGCCGGGGCCTCGGGCAGCGCCTCCAGCACGGCGTCGAGCATGTCGCCGGTGCCGCGGCCGTGCAGCGCCGAGACCGGGTAGGGCTCGCCGAGGCCGAGCGACCACAGCATCGCGGCGTCCGCCTCACCGCTGGGCCCGTCGACCTTGTTGGCGCACAGCACGACGGGCTTTCCGGCCCGGCGCAACAGCTTGACCACGGCCTCGTCGGTGTCGGTGGCGCCCACCGTCGCGTCCACCACGAAGACCACGGCGTCGGCGGCCTCGATGGCGAACTCGGCCTGCGCGGCCACGGACGCGTCGATGCCGAGCACGTCCTGTTCCCAGCCGCCGGTGTCGACCACCTTGAAGCGGCGGCCCGACCACTCGGCCTCGTAGCTCACCCGGTCACGGGTGACGCCGGGCTTGTCCTCCACGACCGCCTCCCGGCGGCCGAGGATGCGGTTCACCAGGGTCGACTTGCCGACATTCGGGCGGCCGACGACGGCCAGCACCGGCAGCGGTCCGTGCCCCGCCGCGGCGAGGTCCCCCTCGACCTGTTCCAGGTCGAAGCCCTCTTGCGCGGCAAGCTCCATGAACTCCGCGTACTCGGCGTCGCCAAGCTCTCCGTGTTCGTCGGCGCCGCTGTGAATCTGGTCGTCCATGAAGATGTCCTCGTCGTCCTTCAATGCCCCGGGCCCGTTATGGGCTCGCGGCGCTCATGTCTCGTCTCGGCGGCCGGTCAGCCGCCTGGCGGTCCCCAGGTGCGCGCCCAGCCGCTTCTGGATGCGCTCGGTCGCCGCATCCAGGGCCGCCCGTGTCCGCCGGCCGCTGCCGTCCCCCGCCTCGAAGGCGTCCCCGAAGACCACATCGATCCGGCTGCGCAGCCGCGGCACCGCCTTGGCCTGTCCGTTCGCGCGCCGCTGCTCGGCCGTGCCGAGCACGGCCACCGGCACGATCGGCGCACCGGACCGTACGGCGAAGTACGCGAGCCCGGCGCGCAGCGACGCGAAGTCGCCCTCGCCGCGGGTGCCCTCCGGGAAGATCCCCAGCACCCCGCCGCGCTCCAGCACGCCCAGCGCACTGGAGATCGCGGCCCGGTCGGCGCTCGTACGGTCCACCTTCAGCTGCCCGATCCCGCGCAGGAACGGGTCCAGCGGACCGATGAACGCCTCCTTCTTGACCAGGAAGTGCACCGGCCGCGGCGAGGTGCCGATCAGCATCGGGCCGTCGATGTTGTGGGAGTGGTTCCCCGCGAGGATGACGGGCCCGGTGGACGGAATCCGCCAGGCGCCCAGCACCCGCGGCTTCCACAGCCCGTACATCAGGCCGATGCCGATCCGGCGCCCCACCGCGGCACCGGCCGGGGTGGGCTGCGAGTCGGTCGTGGCGGCGCTCACCCGGCGGTCCGCTTCTCCTCGACCAAGGTGACCACGCACTCGATGACCTGGTCGAGGGTGAGTTCGGTGGTGTCCACCTCGACCGCGTCGTCCGCCTTGGCGAGCGGCGAGGCCTTGCGGCCCGAGTCGAGCGCGTCCCGCTTGGCGAGCGCGGCCTGCGTGGCGGCCAGGTCGGCGGCGTCCGTGCCCTTGAGCTCCCCGCTGCGGCGGGCGGCCCGCACCTCGGCGGAGGCGGTCAGGAAGATCTTGAGGTCGGCGTCCGGGAGCACGGTGGTGCCGATGTCCCGGCCCTCGACGACGATGCCGCGCGGCGCCTCGGCGGCGATGGTCCGCTGCAGCTCGGTGATCCGCTCCCGCACCTCGGGGACCGCGCTGACCGCGCTGACCCGCGAGGTGACCTCCTGGGTGCGGATCGGCCCGGAGACATCGATGCCGTCGACAGAGATCGTCGGGGCGGCCGGGTCGGTGCCGGAGACGATGGCCGGCTTGGCGGCGGCGTCGGCCACGGCGACGGCGTCCTCGACGTCGATGCCGTTGTTCACCATCCACCAGGTGATCGCCCGGTACTGGGCGCCGGTGTCCAGGTAGCCGAGGCCGAGCTTGGCGGCGACGGCCTTCGAGGTACTGGACTTGCCCGTGCCTGCGGGGCCGTCGATCGCGACAATCACTGCTGCCGGGGCGGTCCGGGCGGCGGTTTCCACGGTGACAGACACCTTTCGTATGCACGGGGCGGGAATGAACGGAGCTTGTGGAGCCCCGCACAAGGTTACTGGTTCAAACGACCACCCCGGACAGCCGCCGGACCGTGATCACTGCCCGATGGACCAGCCACGAGCCTCCCCGCACCTGGCCACCCTCGCACCGCTCGGCGCCGGGGCGCCTCCGGGCTTCGGACGGCTGCGTCGGACTCCGTCCGCCGGTCCGGGTCACTGCCGGATGGACCAGCCACGCTCGCGCAGGGCCTTGGTCAGGCCGGGGGCCGCGGTGGGGTCGACCATCAGCTGGATCAGGCCCGCCTGCTGGCCGGTGGCGTGCTCGATCCGTACGTCCTCGATGTTGACGCCCACCCGGCCCGCGTCGGCGAAGATCCGGGCCAGCTCGCCCGGCTGGTCGCCGATGAGCACCGTCACCGTCTCGTAGGCGGCCGAGGCGGCGCCGTGCTTGCCCGGCACCCGCTCGCGCCCGGCGTTCCCGCGGCGCAGCACGTCCTCGATACCGGACGCGCCACCGCTGCGCTTGGCCTCGTCGGCGGACTGGAGGCCGCGCAGCGCCCGTACCGTCTCGGCGAGGTCGGCGGCGACCTCCGCGAGCACATCGGCGACCGGGCCGGGGTTGGCGGACAGGATGTCGATCCACATCGCGGGGTCGGAGGCCGCGATGCGGGTGACATCGCGGATGCCCTGCCCGCACAGCCGTACCGCCGTCTCGTCGGCGCCCTGCAGCCGCGCCGCGACCATGCTGGACAGCAGATGCGGGGTGTGCGAGACGAGGGCCACGGCGCGGTCGTGGGCGTCGTCGTCCATCACCACCGGTACGGCGCGGCACAGCGCGACGAGCTCGAGTGCGAGGTTGAGCACCTCGGTGTCGGTGCCGGCCGTGGGTGTGAGCACCCACGGCCGGCCCTCGAAGAGGTCGGCGGTGGCGGCCAGCGGCCCGGAGCGCTCGCGGCCCGCCATCGGATGCGTACCGATGTAGCGGGTCAGATCGCAGCCGAGCGCCTCCAGCTCACGGCGCGGGCCGCCCTTGACGCTCGCGACGTCCAGACAGCCGCGCGCGACGCCGCGGCGCATCACATCGGCCACCGTCCGGGCCACGTACGCCGGCGGTACGGCGACGATCGCCAGGTCCACGGGCCCGTCGGGCTCCTCCTGGGTACCGGCGCCGAGGGCCTCGGCGGTCCGGGCCTGGTCCACATCGTGGTCGGCGAGATGGACATGGACCCCGCGGCCGGCCAGGGCCAGGGCGGCGGAGGTGCCGATCAGGCCGGTGCCGATGACGAGCGCGGTTCTCATTGGGCGATGTCCTTGCGGAGGGATGCGGCGGCCCCCAGGTAGACATGGGCCACATCGGACTTGGGCAGGCCGGTCTCGACATGCGCCAGGATGCGCACGACCCGTGGCATGGCCCCGTCGATGTCCAGCTCCTGTGCGCAGATCAGCGGTACGTCGGTGATGCCGAGCTTGCGCGCGGCGACCGCGGGGAAGTCGCTGTGCAGATCGGGGGTGGCCGTAAACCAGACGCTGATGAGATCGTCCGGTTCGAGGCCGTTGCGCTCCAGGATGGCGGTCAGCAGCTCGGCGACCTGCTCATGCATATGCTGCGGTTCGTCCCGCTCCAGCTGGACTGCCCCGCGGACCGCTCGTACCGCCACGTCTGTGCTCCCCTGCGCATACTCGCCTGTGTCGCTGTCGCCGCGGCACCGTTCCCCGCCGCGCTCACGATCAGCCTAACGAGCGGGCCGGGCGCGCTCGCGCGGCGACCGCAGGGCGAGACGGGGCGGAACGGGGCGGCGGCGCCGAGCCGTCAGAGCTCGACCTCGCGCATGAGCATGCCGACCTCGGTGTTGGTCAACCGGCGCAGCCAGCCGGACTTCTGGTCGCCGAGCGGGATCGGACCGAAGGACGTACGCACCAGCTTGTCGACCGGGAAGCCGGCCTCGGCGAGCATGCGCCGCACGATGTGCTTGCGGCCCTCGTGCAGGGTCACCTCGACCAGATAGTTCTTGCCGGTGTTCTGGACGACCCTGAAGTGGTCGGCGCGGGCGTAGCCGTCCTCCAGCTCGATGCCGTTCTTGAGCTGCTTGCCGAGGTCGCGCGGGAGCGGGCCCTGGATCGCGGCGAGATAGGTCTTCTTGACGCCGTAGCGGGGGTGGGTGAGGCGGTGGGCCAGCTCACCGTGGTTGGTGAGCAGGATGATGCCCTCGGTCTCGGTGTCGAGGCGGCCGACGTGGAAGAGCCGGGTCTCGCGGTTGGTGACGTAGTCGCCCAGGCACTGGCGGCCGTCGGGGTCTTCCATGGTGGAGACGACACCGGCGGGCTTGTTCAGCGCGAAGAAGAGGTACGACTGGGTGGCGACGGTCAGCCCGTCGACCTTGATCTCGTCCTTCTCGGGGTCGACGCGCAGCCCCTGCTCGGTGACGATCTTGCCGTTGACCTCGACCCGGGCCTGGTCGATGAGGTCCTCACAGGCGCGGCGCGAACCCATACCGGCGCGGGCCAGCACCTTCTGGAGCCGCTCGCCCTCCTGCTCGCCGAAGGTCTTCGGCAGCTTGATCTGGGGCTTGTTGTGACGGGCCCGGTTCCGCTCCTCTATCTGCGCCTCGTACTCGCGCGGACGGGCCGGGGGGCTCGGCTTACGGCCGCGGCCGCCGGCCTTGGGGGCGCCGGCCTTGGGGGCGCCGGCCTTGGGACCACCCTTGGGGCCGCCCTTGGGGCCGCTCTTCGGGCCGTCGCTCTTCGGGCCGCCGCCCACGTCGTAGCGGCGCTCCTCGGGGCGGGGGCGGCCCGTGCGCTTCTGCTTGTCGTCGCGCCCGCTGCCCGCGCCTCGGGGGTTCTGCCTACCGCTGCTGCTGCCCCTGCTGTTCCTGCCGCTGCTTCGCATCAAGTTTCCGTCTGAGAGTGGCCGCTGTCGGCTCGGTGTTCTACGTCGTCGTACGCGTCATCGGTGTCGATGACGGCTCGATCGAACGACGGCACGCCTTCCTGGGACTCGCCCTCGACCGCCTCCGCCTCGGGGAGGAACGGCGCGAGCTCCGGAAGCTCGTCCAGACCCCGCAGGCCCATCCGCTCCAGAAAGTAGTTCGTCGTCCTGTACAGGATCGCACCTGTTTCGGGTTCCGTGCCCGCCTCCTCGATCAGCCCGCGCTGGAGGAGGGTCCGCATCACGCCGTCACAGTTGACACCGCGGACGGCCGAGACTCGGGAACGGCTGACCGGCTGACGGTACGCGACCACCGCCAGGGTTTCCAAAGCGGCCTGGGTGAGCCGGGCCTGCTGGCCGTCCAGGACGAATCCCTCGACGGCGGCGGCGTACGCGGGGCGGGTGTAGTAGCGCCAGCCGCCCGCGATCAGCCGCAGCTCGAAGCCGCGGCCCTGGGTCGCGTACTCGTCGGCCAGCTCGCGCAGCGCGTCCGCGACGGCGCGGCGCGGCCGGTCCAGGACCTTGGCGAGATGCTCCTCGGTGGCGGGCTCGTCGACGACCATGAGGACGGCTTCCAGGGCGGGTTTGAGCTCCAGCTCGGCGACCTCGAAAGCCCCGGCGGATGTCCGCTGCTCGCTCAACTCCGTACCTCCTCCTTCTCCTTCTGCTCGGGTGGCGGCGCGGCCTCCTGGTCGAACTCGTCGGTGACCAGCGGCTGCCGCCCCTCCTCGCCCGTCCAGCGCACCATGAGCGAGCCGAGCGCCTCCGGCTGGTCGAGCAGGACCGCGCGCTCCCGGTAGAGCTCCAGCAGCGCCAGGAAGCGCGCGACGACCGTAAGGAGGTCGGGGGCGTCCTCGGTGAGCGTGCGGAAGCTGGCCTCCCCCAGCTCCCGCAGCCGCGCGACAACCACCTCGGCCTGCTCACGGACGCTGACCAGGGGGGCGTGGATGTGGTCGACGTACACCTGCGGCTTGGGCTTGGGCTGCATCGCCTTCACTGCCAGTTTGGCGAACCCCTCGGCGCCGATGCTGATCACGACGTCGGGCAGCAGGTCGGCGTGGTGCGGTTCCAGGCCCACCGTACGGGGGTGGCGGGCGGCCTCGGCGATCAGCCGGTCGTTGAAGATGTCCGCGATCCGCTTGTACGCGCGGTACTGGAGGAGGCGGGCGAAGAGCAGGTCGCGGGCCTCCAGCAGCGCGAGATCGGCCTCGTCCTCGACCTCGGCGGCGGGCAGCAGCCGGGCTGCCTTGAGATCGAGCAGGGTCGCGGCGACGACAAGGAACTCGGTGGTCTGGTCGAGGTCCCAGTCCGGTCCCATGGCCCGGATGTACGTCATGAACTCGTCGGTGACCTTGGACAGGGCGACCTCGGTGACGTCCAGCTTGTGCTTGGAGATCAGCTGCAGGAGCAGATCGAAGGGCCCCTCGAAGTTGTCCAGCCGCACGGTGAACCGGTTGCCGCCGCCGTCCGCCGCGCCCTCACCCTGGGCCTCGCCGTCCGCCGCGGCCTCCAGCGCCCCGCTGACGGCCTCCTCGGCCCCGGCCCCGGCCTCCGGTGGCTCCTCGGGCGGCGCGGGCCGTACGGGCCCTTCTGGCGCCTCCTCGGCCCGCGCATGCGCGGGGTCGGGCTCGGGCGCGGGCTGCGGCACCGGCTGAGGCGCGGGCGCGGGCTGGGCCGCCGACTCCCCTGCGAGTACGGGTGCAGGTGCGGGCACCGGCTCCGGTGCGGCCTGGGGCACCGACTCCGGCTCGGGCGCGGGTGCCGGCGCCGGCTCAGGTGCCAGCTCCGGCTCAGGTGCCGGCTCGGTCGCGGGCTGCGGCACCGGCTGAGGCGCGGGCGCGGGCTGGGCCGCCGACTCCCCTGCGAGTACGGGTGCCGGCGCCGGCGCCGGTGTCAGCTCCGGCTCAGGTGCCGGCTCGGTCGCGGGCTGCGGCACCGGCTGAGGCGCCGGCTCGGTCGCGGGCTGGGCCGCCGACTCCCCTGCGAGTACGGGTGCAGGTGCGGGCACCGGCTCCGGTGCGGCCTGGGGCACCGACTCCGGCTCGGGCGCGGGTGCCGGCGCCGGCTCAGGTGCCAGCTCCGGCTCAGGTGCCGGCTCGGTCGCGGGCTGCGGCACCGGCTGAGGCGCGGGCTCGGGCGCGGGCTGGGCCGCCGACTCCCCTGCGGATGCGGGTGCGGGTGCGGGTACGGACACCGGCTCCGGTGCGGCCTGGGGCACCGGCACCGGCTCGGGCGCGGGTGCCGGCTCCGGCTCGGGTGCCGGCTCTGTCGCGGGCTGGGGCACCGGCTGAGGCGCGGGCTGGGCCGCCGACTCCCCTGCGGGTACGGGTGCGGGTGCGGGTACGGACACCGGCTCCGGTGCGGGCTGGGGCACCAGCTCCGGCTCGGGCGCGGGTGCCGGCTGAGGCTCCGGGGCCGTCCCGGCCTCGGCCTCCGGCCGACCCTCCCCCGCGGCGACCGGACCCGCGCCGGGGCCGCGCCCCAGGGTGCGGCGGGGCGGGCGGGGCGGTGGGGCGTCGTTCGTCGGCATCGCGGTCCAGGGTGCTCAGGGCCGGGCGGGGCAGCCCGTCTGACCGGGCAGGCTATCGCCCGGCCCGGTCAGCGGCCGCGCAGGCGGCGCACCAGGATGCTCGCGTCGCCGCGCGACTCGAGGTCGGCGAGGACGACCGCGACCGCCTCGCGGACGATCCGGCCGCGGTCGACCGCGAGGCCGTGTTCGCCGCGCAGCACCAGACGCGCGTGCTCGAGGTCCATCAGCTCCTCGGCCGAGACATAGACCGTGATCTTCTCGTCGTGGCGCTCACGGCCGCTGGGCCGGCGGTTCGCCGCGCGGGCGCGGCGGCGGGCCGCACCGGACTGCTCGGCCGCGACCGAACCGCTCTGGGGCTGGCGGCCCTTGGACCGCTCCCCCGCCGCCGCGGGGTGCCGCTCGCCGGCCGCGTCCTGATGGGCGGCCGCCTCCCGTCCCGGGTGTTCGGCGGCGCCGGACTGCTCCGCGTCCGCGCGCTGCTCCTGCCCGTCGTGCGCATCGGCGGCCGGATCCGGCTCGCCGGCCGGGGCGGGCACCCGGGGCGCCTCGCCGTTCGCCTGGCGGCGACCGGACGCGGGAGAGGAGGACTGGAGTCCCATCCCTCCCGTGGTGCGGAACAGTTCGTCGGCGCCCGGCAGACTCACTCGGCGTGACACCGGGCGAGCACCTCCCTGGCGAGCTGGCGGTAGGCGGCGGCACCGACGGAGTTGGACGCGTACGTGGTGATCGGCTCGCCCGCGACCGTGGTCTCGGGGAAGCGGACCGTACGGCCGATGACCGTGTGGTAGACGTGCTCGTCGAACGCCTCGACCACGCGGGCGAGGACCTCACGGCTGTGCACGGTGCGTGAGTCGTACATCGTGGCGAGGATGCCGTCGAGCTCCAGGTCGGGGTTGAGCCGCTCCTGGACCTTCTCGATCGTCTCCGTGAGCAACGCCACACCGCGCAGCGCGAAGAACTCGCACTCGAGCGGCACGATCACCTTGTGCGCCGCGGTGAGCGCGTTGACGGTGAGCAGGCCGAGCGAGGGCTGGCAGTCGATGACGACGTAGTCGTAGTCGGCCATCAGCGGCTTGAGCGCCCGCTGTAGGGTCGACTCCCGCGCGACCTCGCTGACCAGCTGAACCTCGGCGGCCGACAAGTCGATATTGCTGGGAAGCAGGTCCATATTGGGCACGGCCGTCTTCAGCAGCACCTCGTCGGCCGACATGCCCCGCTCCATGAGCAGGTTGTAGACCGTGAGGTCGAGCTCCATCGGGTTGACCCCGAGGCCGACCGAGAGGGCGCCCTGCGGGTCGAAGTCGACCAGCAGGACCCGGCGGCCGTACTCGGCGAGGGCCGCGCCCAGGTTGATGGTGGAGGTGGTCTTGCCGACGCCGCCCTTTTGGTTGCACATCGCGATGATCTTCGCGGGGCCGTGGTCGGTCAGCGGTCCCGGGATCGGGAAGTACGGCAGCGGCCGCCCGGTCGGGCCGATGCGCTCGCGCCGCTGGCGGGCCGCGTCGGGCGCGAGGGTGGCCGCGTATTCGGGGTCGGGCTCGTACTCCGCGTCCGGGTCGTAGAAGTGCCCGTCGGGGAGGTCGTCGTAGTCGGCGAGGCGGGCGGGATCGTTGCCCCCCCGGTCGCCGGCCATGGCGTTCACGTGATGGCCGTCCATGCTGTGGCTCTGGTGGGCTGTCGTCATGCTCTGGCGGGTTGCGAAGGTGCGGACAGCGACGGAGCCGACAGCCTCGAGCCCCGAGGGACCCTGGCCCCGCGCAGCCGTTCCTGGTTGACCACCCCCGGGAGAAAATGTCGACTCATTCACAAGTCGTCCTACCTCCTTGGTGACCAGGAAATTTCTCGATAGGTCAGCGTGACACCATGCCGACGGTTGGCGACTCTATGGCGTGTCGGCGGTCCGCAGCAACACAATCCACCGGACACGGCACGATGTGTCGGCAATCGAACGCCCCTGTGTCAAGGGCGTGTGAACGGCGCCACGGAGCTTTCACCACCCCATAAAGCGTCTGAATAGTTACCTTTAGGGGGAGTTGGCTCGGCGGTGAGCGGCCCCCGATCCGGGGCACAGCGGACACACCCGCGGCCGGGTCCCGCCCTTCGGCAAGGCCCGGCCGGATGCCCGGTGTTGACCTGGTGTTGACGGTCCTGGTTGACCGCCCGTGTTGACTGCCCGGCCGGACTCAGCCGATCAGCGAGCTCAGTTCGACGGCGGGCATGTCGTGCGCCTCGGCGACCGGGCCGTAGACGACCTGGCCCTCATGAGTGTTGAGCCCCTTGGCCAGCGCGGCGTCCCGGCGCAGCGCCTCCCGCCAGCCGCGGTTGGCCAGCTCCACGATGTACGGCAGCGTGGCGTTGGTGAGCGCGTGGGTGGAGGTGTTCGGCACCGCGCCCGGCATGTTGGCGACGCAGTAGAAGACCGAGTTGTGCACCGTGAAGGTCGGCTCGGCGTGGGTGGTGGGACGGGAGTCCTCGAAGCAGCCGCCCTGGTCGATCGCGATGTCGACAAGGACACTTCCCGGCTTCATCCGGGACACCAACTCGTTGGTGACCAGCTTCGGCGCCTTGGCACCGGGGATGAGCACCGCGCCGATCACGAGGTCGGCGTCGAGGACGGCCTTCTCCAGCTCGAAGGCGTTGGAGGCGATGGTCTGCACGCGGTTGCCGAAGATCCTGTCGGCCTCGCGGAGCTTGTTGATGTCCCGGTCGAGCAGGGTGACATGGAAGCCCATGCCGGTGGCGATCTGCGCGGCGTTCCAGCCGGAGACGCCGCCGCCGATGACGACCGCGCGGGCGGCGGCCACACCGGGCACCCCGGCGGGCAGCACGCCCCGGCCGCCGGCCGAGCGCATCAGGTGGTACGCGCCGACCTGCGGGGCGATCCGGCCCGCGACCTCGGACATGGGCGCGAGCAGCGGCAGCGCACGGCTCGCGGTCTCGACGGTCTCGTAGGCGATGGCGGTGGTGCCGGACTCCAGCAGCGCGTCCGTGCACGGCCGGGAGGCGGCGAGGTGGAGGTAGGTGAAGAGCGTCTGGCCCTTGCGCAGGCGGTGGTACTCCTCCGCGATGGGCTCCTTGACCTTCAGCACCAGGTCGGCGGCGGCCCAGACCTCGTCGGCGGCATCGAGGATGCGCGCACCGGCGGCGGTGTACTCCGCGTCCGGGATGGAGGAGCCGAGGCCCGCGCTCCGCTCCACGAAGACCTCGTGGCCGTTGCGGACCAACTCATGCACGCCGGCGGGGGTGATGGCCACGCGGAACTCGTTGTTCTTGACCTCGCGGGGGATACCGACCTTCACGTCGATCACGGTCCTTGAATGGGGGAAAGGAATAGAGCGTCCCAGTCGGGACACTCCCGACCATAAGCAGGCAAAACGAAGAACGTCCGCATGCCGGAGACGACCGCAACAATCACGGTACAGCCAGTCTAATGAAGGACGTCGCACTGTCTAGCCTTGCAATGCATCAATCTTTCACGAGACCACTACTGATTTCGTAGGTGAGCCCGGCTCCCTTCATTGCCCCGGGGTGACGTACCCGTGTCCTCGGCCCCGATCCGCTCCGCCGCGCGCCGCAGCGAGCGCGCCACCGCCGGGTCGCCGCCGAGCCGGTCCATCGCGTCCGCGGCGTGCAGCGACAGCTCGGCGTGCAGCCGTGCGTCCCCGCATCCCCGGGCGGCCGCAGCCGCCTCCGCCCAGGTGCGCAAGGCCTCCCCCGTCCGCCCTGTCTGCTCCTGGGCGCGGGCCGTGCCGCCCAGCGCCCGTGCGTATCCCGGCAGGTCGTCCGCGCGGCGGCAGGCGGCCGCGGCGGCGCGCCAGTCGCGCAGCGCCTCGCCCCACTGCCCGGCGTATCCGTGGACGGTGGCGAGCCGCGCGTACAGCCGGGCGCCCGCGGGCAGATCGCGGCGGCTCAGCGGCGGCTCCAGGGCCCGCCCGTACCAGTCGGCCGCCCGGTGCCAGTCCTCGAGCTCCTGATAGGTGGCGCCGATGGACTCCAGCGCGCGCCCGGTCGTATACGGATCGCCCGCCGCGCGCGCCGCCTCCAGCGCGCCCTTGTAGCGGTCCAGCGCCTGGTCCACCCGGCCCGCGCGGCCGTCCAGATCGCCCAGGTTCAGCAGCGCCGCCGCCCGCTCCACCGGCAGATCGCGGCGCCGGGCCACATCCAGCACCAGCTGATGCAGCCCGTACAGCTCGGGAGCCGCGCCCTCGGGGCCCCGGTGGGCGGTGAGCGCGTGGGTCAGTGCGGCCACCAGACGCCGGGCCAGGGTGTCGAGTTCACCGGTCTCGACGGCCAGCCGGGCGGCCTCCAGCAGCACCGGAAGCCGCGCCTCCAGCCAGTCGGCGGCGGCCGACGACGACGGAAACCGCAGCCACTTCGGCATCTCGGCCAGCTTTTTCCGGGCCGGCGACCCGGCCGGCTCGGTCACCAGCCGGCATGCGTGCAGCCGCCGTACGGTGCGCTCCAGCATCCGCGCCCGCGCCAGCTCCGCCTCCGCCGGGCGCTCCACGGTCCGCAGCAGCTCGCGCAGCAGCGGGTCGAGACAGCCGGGCACCTGGTAATGGCCCGCCTCGCGCGGGCGCAGCATCCCGTACCCGGCGAAGCCCTCCAGCGCCGCCTCGCCGTCCTCGACCGAGCAGCCGGCCAGTGCGGAGGCGGTGTGCGCGTCGGCCGATCCGGCTGGCGCGAGCGACAGCAGCCGCAGCATCCGGGCGGCGGGCGGGGGCAGCGCTGCGTACGCCAGCCGGAACGCGCGGGCCAGCGGCCGAGCGCCCTGGTCCCCCTCACCGGCGGACGGGGGCAGTTCGCGCAGCCGCGCCACCACATCGGCGACGGACGCCTGGGGGCGCGCGGCGAGCCAGCCGCCGACCAGGACGAGCGCGGCGGGCTGGCCCGCGCACTCCTCGACCAGGGACTGCGCGGCCACCGGGTCGCAGGTGATCCGGGTGGGACCGGCGTACTGCGCCAGCAGCCCCACCGCCGCGCTCACATCGAGCCCCCCGACCGTGCACGGCCGTACGTCCGGCACCCCGGTCAGCGGGCCGCGGGAGACCGCGACGACCAGGCAGCCGGGCTCGTCGGGGAGCAGCGCGTCCACCTGCTCGGCCCCGGCCACGTCGTCGAGCAGCAGCAGCACACGCTTGCCGTCGAGGGTGTCACGCAGCGTGTCGCTCAGCTCGTCCTCGTCCGCCCCGGGTGGGGCGGTCACCCCGAGCCGGCCGAGCAGGTCGCGGGCGGTGCGCTCGGTGGGGACGGGGTCGCCGGCGGAGGTCATCAGCCGCGCGCTCAGCACGCCGTCGGGGTAGTCGTCCGCCAGCCGCCGGGCCAGCTCCTCGGCCAGCGCGGTACGGCCCCAGCCGGGGCGGCCGGCGATCAGCAGCACCCGGCTGCGGGCGGCCTTGCGGCCGGCGAGCGTGTCCAGCCCGGCGCGGTCGATATCGGCCCGCAGCGACAGCAGCTCCCGCCGCCGCCCCGCGAACCCCTGCCCCACGGCGGCCGCCGCCGCGAACAGCACCGCCCGGGTGGCCCCGCTCCACACCCCGCCGTCCTGGGCCGGGGTCCTGGCCGCGGCGGGCTGAGGTTCCCGGGCCTCGCGGGCCCTGGCCGGGCCCGGGACGGTGTCCGGGGCGGGCGTGGCGCTCGGGGGGCGCTGCCCCGGCGGGGTCCCGCTCGCCGCGCGGGGCGCGGCGGCCGGTGGGTGGCCGGAGGAGGGCGAAGCGGGCGTGGCGGGCGGCGACTGCCGCTTCCGGGAGGCCGCCGGCTCCCCATCGGTGTCGACCGCCTGCTCCGCCACGGGCCCACTCCCGTCCACCTGCGCGTACGAGCCCGCCGCGGGTGCGGTCGGGGTGTTGCGGCTCAGCTCGCCTCCAGGGCGCTCAAGCCTCCCCCGACCTTCGGCCGGGGGTGCCCCCCTGTCGACGGTCGACCGTGCTCGGCCCCTCGCGCGGTGGTAGCCGCATATGGATCGCAGCCCTCGGGGTCTGCGCGCGCTCTCCCTTTCGACAGCGGCGCGCCCCTTCGGCTCCCTACGAGCGTAGTTCACTCCGCGTCAGCTCCCCGGCACTCGCGGCCGACGGCGCGGAGCGAAAATCACCCCATCGGATCCACCGATGTTCACAGGATCGGCCCCTCCGGCGTACGAGGGGCGCGGTCCGGGGGCGGAGCCCCGGCCCCCGTTACGCCTCGAAGGGGCGGGCCGGCCAGGGGGCGTCTGCGGGGCGGAGGGCGTCGAGGCCGTCGCCGGACAGGGCGGCGTGGGCCGCCAGGACGCCGACCGCGAGGCAGTTGTTGTGCAGGTCGCCCGCGAGGACGCCGCGCACCAGCTCCTCCAGGGGGACGCGGGCGAGCTCCATGTCGGCCTCCTCCTCGGAGACCTCGAAGCGCTCGCCCTCGACCGCCGAGACCTCCCGCGCCAGGAAGATCCGTACGGCCTCGTCGCAGCCGCCCGGCGAGGTGTAGACATCGACGAGGACACGCCAGTCCTCGGCCTTGACGTGCGCCTCCTCGTACAGCTCCCGCTGGGCCGCGTGCAGCGGGTTCTCGCCGGGGATGTCGAGCAGACCGGCCGGGATCTCCCACAGCCGGTGGCGCACCGGGTGGCGGTACTGGCACAGCACGATGACGCGCCCGTCCTCGTCGAGGGTGAGGACGGCGACGGAGCCGGGGTGGACCTGGTAGTCGCGCGTGACCCGGCTGCCGTCGGGCATGACCACCTCGTCGGTGCGCACGCTCGTCTTGTTGCCGGTGAACGGCGTGGCGGTGGCGGTGACCGGCCACTCCTCGGGGGTGTCCTGGATGCCCATGCTTGCCTCAGCGTCCTTTCGATGCGGTTGCCGGGGCGCGGGCCGCGCAGGCCGCCCGCCCCCCGTCAACCGTAGCGGTCAGGCGCCGGCGCCCCGCTTCTGACCAGCGGTCTGTCGCTCGACTGCCGCCTTGATCAGGCCCGCGAAGAGCGGGTGCGGACGGGTGGGCCGGGAGCGCAGCTCGGGGTGGGACTGGGTGCCGACCAGATACGGGTGCACCTCGCGCGGGTACTCGACGTACTCGACCAGCTTGTTGTCGGGGGAGGTTCCGGAGAAGACGATTCCGGCCTTCTTCTCCAGCTCGCCGCGGTAGGAGTTGTTGACCTCGTAGCGGTGGCGGTGGCGCTCCTCGACGTACGGCTGGTTGTCGTAGACCTCGCGGACGATCGAGCCCTCGGCGAGCTTGGCCGGGTACATGCCCAGCCGCATGGTGCCGCCCATGTCGCCCTCTCCCGCCACGATGTCGAGCTGCTCGGCCATGGTGGAGATCACCGGGTCGGTGGTGGCCGGTTCGAACTCGGTGGAGTTGGCTCCCTCGATGCCCGCGAGGTTACGCGCGGCCTCGATGACGATGCACTGGAGGCCGAGGCAGAGGCCGAGCAGCGGGATCCTGTTCTCCCGGGCGTAGGTGATCGCGCCGACCTTGCCGATCACGCCCCGGTCGCCGAAGCCGCCGGGGATGCAGACCGCGTCGACGCCTTCGAGCTGCTGCCGGGCGCCGGCCGCGGTCTTGCAGTCGTCCGAGGTGACCCACTTGATCTTGACGCGGGCGTTGTTGGCGAAGCCGCCCGCGCGCAGCGCCTCGGTGACGGACAGATAGGCGTCGGGCAGGTCGATGTACTTGCCGACGAGCGCGACGGTGACCTCGTGGTCGGGATGGTGGACCCGCTTCAGCAGGTCGGCCCACTGGGTCCAGTCCACATCGCGGAAGGGCAGGTCCAGCTTGCGGACGACATAGGCGTCCAGGCCCTCCGAGTGCAGCACCTTCGGGATGTCGTAGATCGACTTGGCGTCGATGGCGGCGACCACCGCCGCGTCGTCCACATCGCACATCAGCGAGACCTTGCGCTTGATGGAGGTGGGCACCTCGCGGTCGGCTCGCAGCACGATCGCGTCCGGCTGGATACCGATGTTGCGCAGCGCGGCGACGGAGTGCTGGGTGGGCTTGGTCTTCAGCTCACCGGACGGGCCGATGTAGGGCAGCAGGGAGATGTGCACCACAAAGACGTTGTCCCGGCCGACCTCGTGGCGGACCTGGCGCACGGCCTCCAGGAAGGGCAGCGACTCGATGTCGCCAACGGTGCCGCCGACCTCGGTGATGACGACGTCCACGTCGTCGGTGGCCATGCGGCGGATGCGGTGCTTGATCTCGTTGGTGATATGCGGGATGACCTGCACGGTGTCGCCGAGGTACTCACCGCGCCTCTCCTTGGCGATCACGGTGGAGTAGACCTGGCCGGTGGTCACGTTGGCCGAGCCGTCGAGGTCGACGTCGAGGAACCGCTCGTAGTGGCCGATGTCCAGGTCGGTCTCGGCGCCGTCGTTGGTGACGAACACCTCACCGTGCTGGAAGGGGTTCATGGTGCCCGGGTCCACGTTCAGATACGGGTCGAGCTTCTGCATGGTGACGCGCAGACCGCGCGCCTTCAGCAGAGCACCCAGGCTGGAGGCGGTCAGGCCCTTGCCGAGTGAGGAAGCAACACCCCCGGTGACGAAGAGGTGCTTGGTCGTCATGGGCTTAGCGGCAATGGCCAAGAGGGGGCTCCCGTGGTCGCGTGGTGAGGATGCGGTCCGGCAGCTGCCCCGGAAATTCGGGGGCGCCGTCGCTGAGGTTCGGGGGTTTTGCGCCCGCCGCTCCACGGGCTACCAGGGTATCAGTGCCCCGGGGCGCCCGCTGCTGGCCATGTCCGCGCCATCGCGCGGACGCCCGTCTCCGCAGTCACCCGGACACCTTGCGTGACCTGGCCACCCGATCGGCCGTGAGATGCGAGCCACGATGTGGACTGGCTCAAGCGGATCACTGTTCTCCGTCGTATCCTTCGTCGGACGCACGCATGCGAGCCACCCCGGCACGGCACCACCAGCACGCCCGCGGTACAAGAGCTCGTCCAGAATTTCCGAGACCGCGCCCCACCGGGGCAATACGGCCGTTCGAATGGGGAATGCACGTGGCCGGGCGTATCGAAGATTACGCACTGATCGGTGATATGCAGACCGCCGCCCTCGTCTGCAGAGACGGCACGGTCGACTGGCTGTGCCTGCCGCGCTTCGACTCCCATGCCGTCTTCGCCGGTCTGCTGGGCACCGAGGAACACGGCTTCTGGCGCCTGGGCCCGGCCCAGGCCACGGGCAGCGAGCCGCCGGCCGCCGGCCGCCGCCGCTACCGCGGGGACTCGCTGGTCCTGGAGTCCGAGTGGGACACCCCGCGCGGCACGGTCCGTGTGATCGACTTCATGCCGCCGCGTGACGGCGCCCCGCAGCTCGTGCGGATCGTGGAGGGCGTCAGCGGCCGGGTACCGATGCGCTCGGCGCTGCGCATGCGGTTCTCCTACGGCTGGGTCGTGCCGTGGGTGCACAGGGTGGACACGCGCACGGTCGCCGTCGCCGGACCCGACTCGGTGTGGCTGGACACCGAGGTCGACACCTACGGCAAGGACCTCACCACCTACTCCGACTTCACGGTCGGCCCCGGCGACCGGATCGCCTTCACCATCAGCTGGCAGCCCTCCCACAAGGAGCCGCCCGCCCTGCCCGACGCGGAGGGCGCCCTGGTGACGACCGAGGCGTTCTGGCGGGAGTGGGTCGAGCACTGCACGTACCACGGCCCCTACCGGGACGCGGTCGTCCGCTCGCTGATCACCCTCAAGGCGCTCACCTACGCCCCCACCGGCGGCATCGTCGCGGCCCCCACCACCTCACTGCCCGAGGAGATCGGCGGCGTCCGGAACTGGGACTACCGCTTCACCTGGCTGCGGGACGCGGCGATCACCCTGTCCTCGCTGCTGCGCACCGGCTACCGCGAGGAGGCGCGCGCCTGGCGCGAATGGCTGCTGCGCGCGGTCGCGGGCGACCCGGAGAACCTGCAGATCATGTACGGCATCGCGGGCGAGCGGGAGCTGTCCGAGGCCGAGCTGCCCTGGCTGCCCGGCTATGAGGGCTCCCAGCCCGTCCGGGTCGGCAACGGCGCGGCCGGCCAGCTCCAACTGGACGTCTACGGCGAGGTCACCGAGGCGCTGCACCTGGCCCATATGACCGGGCTCGCGCGCAACGACTACGCGAGCGTGCTCCAGCTGAAGCTGATCCGCTACCTCGAGGAGCACTGGGACGAGCCGGACGAGGGCATCTGGGAGGTGCGCGGCCCCCGCCGCCACTTCGTGCACTCCAAGGTCATGGCCTGGGTCGCGGTCGACCGCACCGTCAAGGTCATCGAATCCGGCGATGTGGACGGCCCGTTGGAGCGCTGGCGGGAGCTGCGCGAGGAGATCCACCGGGATGTGTGCGAGAAGGGCTACGACGCCGAGCGCAACACCTTCACCCAGTCCTACGGCTCCAAGGAACTGGACGCCTCGCTGCTGCTCATCCCGCAGATGGGCTTCCTGCCGCCGGACGACAAGCGGGTCATCGGCACCATCGAGGCGATCCAGCGGGAGCTGTCGACGCCCGACGGCTTCGTGATGCGCTACCCGACGGCGGGCGAGGACGCGGGCGTGGACGGTCTGGAGGGCGACGAAGGCGCCTTCCTGGCCTGCTCGTTCTGGCTCGCCGACGACCTGGCGATGATCGGCCGGGTGGACGAGGCCCGCAGGCTCTTCGAGAAGCTGCTCGCGCTCCGCAACGACCTGGGGCTGCTGGCCGAGGAGTGGGACCCCCGGCTGCAGCGGCAGGTGGGCAACTTCCCGCAGGCGTTCAGCCATGTGCCGCTGATCGACACCGCCCTGCGGCTGACGGCATCCGGGGCGTACGGAGGCTAGGGCGCTGTAGGGTCCCCCTGAACGGGCCGGCTACCGTCCGTCGGATTCCTCAGGCCGGCGTGTCAGCCCGAGACGGCCTTCGCCCAGCCCCGGGCGACTTCCTCCCTCGCCTTCTCCAACTGCGCGTCTGTCGGGAATTCCGGCGTCCCCTCAACGGTCGGCAGCTTTGCGGCGGCGGCCTCGTTGAGGGTGCCGTCCTTCTTCATGGCGTCCATCAGCACCGGGCGGGCGTAGCCGTAGAGCCGGAGGTTCTGGCCCTTGTCGCTGAAGAGGTACTCCTCCCACAGGCGGGCAGCCGCCGGATGCGGGGCGTCCTTATTGATCGCCTGCGCGTAGTACTGGGCGAAGCTGCCGTCGAACGGGATCGAGACCCGCCAGTCAATGCCCTTGCTGCGGAACTCGTCGGCGTAGCCGAGGTTGGTGTGGTCCAAGTCGATGCTGATGGGAGTCTGACCGCTCTTGACCGCGACCGCGGTGGACTCGACGGGGTTGAAGTTGCCCCTCTTCTTGAGCTTGGCGAAGAAGTCGAGACCGGGCTGGATGTTGTCGAACGACCCCCCGTTCGCCAGGGCGGCCGCGTACACGCCGGCGAAGCCAGTACTGGACCGGGTGGGGTTGCCGTAGAGCGCTACCATGCCCTTGTACCGGTGCTTCAGCAGATCGGCGAAGGTCCGGGGACAGGTCTTGACGCGCTTGGCATCGCAGCCGATGGAGATGTAGCCCCCGTAGTTGTTGTACCAGCGGGCCTGCGAGTCCTTCTGATTGCTTGGGATCGAGTCGTACGCGGCGACCTTGTACGGCGCGAGCAGGTTCTCCCGGGCTGCTGCCCGCGCGAACGTATCCCCTACGTCGATCACGTCGGGGGCATTGGGCCGGCCCCGGTTCTTCTTGATGGCGTCGATCTCGTCCTGGCTGTGGCGCTGCGGATTGGCGACCGTGACGTTGATCCCGTACTTCTTCTCGAAGCCGTCGATCAGCCCCCCATAGTTGGCCCAGTCGCGCGGAAGCGCTACCGCGTTCAGCCGGCCCTCGTCCTTCGCCGCGGCGACCAGTGCGTCCATGCCGCCCACGTCTTCGGCTGAGGTGGCCACCGCGGGCTTCTCGGGCGTGGCGGTAGGCGTTTCGCTGCAGGCGCTCAGGGCCAGTGCCATGAGGGCCAGACAAGAGGGGACGGCCGCTGCTCGGGCACGAAGTGCGGTCACGAAGGTTCCAGGAGGCGAGGGGATACCAAGGGAAAGCGGTTATCACCGATGGACAGTGTTGTCGCAGGGCGTGTCGTGTCACGGTAGTAAACGACTGGTCACGCTGTGCTCTCCTGCGACGAACCGCACCGCGAGCCGCCCGTATTTCGCCGCGCATGGGCTACATCGAGCGGCCTGGAAGCTGTCGAGGCCGAGAGTCGCGATACTCCGGCCTGCGCACCTCGGACCGGTGGCGGGTCGTCGGGCGATCGCACGACCACCCTCACGACTCCGTGTCATCCTTCCCCCAGCTATCGCCGGGAGGTGCTCCCTCGCCGAAGAGGATCTCGCCGAGGCCTTCCACGGCCGGGGTGGCGCCACCGTGGAGGGGCAGTTCGGCCCAGATGACTTTGCCGGTGGGGGTGTAGCGGGTGCCCCAGCGCTCGGCGAACTGGGCGACCAGGAACAGTCCCCGGCCGCCCTCATCGGTGGTCCCGGCCCGGCGCAGGCGGGGGGAGGTGCTGCTGCCGTCGGCGACCTCGCAGATCAGGGTGCGGTCGCGCAGCAGCCGGACGGTGATGGGCTCGGTGCCGTAACGGATGGCGTTGGTGAGCAACTCGCTGAGGATGAGCTCGGTGGTGAAGGCGATCTCCTCCAGGCCCCAGTCCGCCAGTTGGCGGACGCAGGCGGTGCGAACCGGGGCTACCGCCGCCGGATCACGGGGCACGTCCCACCCGGCGATCTGTGAGGGGTCGAGCCTTCGCGTGCGGGCCACCAGTAGCGCGACGTCGTCGTTGGTACGGGCGGGCAGCAGGGCCTCGATCACCGCGGCGCAGGTGGCCTCCGGGGTGCGGTCGGGTCCGGCCAGAGCACTACGCAGGGCCTCCAGGGCAACGTCCACGTCGCGGTCCTGGAGGAGGCCGTCGGTGTAGAGCACCAGCCGGGAGCCCTCGGGCACGGCCAGTTCGGCGATCTCGAAGGGCAGGCCGGCGCCCAGGCCCAGCGGCGGGGAGACCGGCACCTGGAGGAAGACCGCGGTCCCGTCGGGATGGACCACCGCCGGCCCCGGATGGCCGGCGGTGGCGGCGGCCACCTGCCCGGAGGCGGGATCGTAGATGGCGTACAGGCAGGTGGTCCCGGTGATCCCCTGACCGTACTCCCCGGCAGCGGCCTCTTCGGCGTCGATGTAGGCCACCAGGTCATCCAGACGGCCCAGCAGCTCGTCGGGAGGCAGGTCCAGGGCGGAGAAGTTGTGAGCGGCGGTGCGCAGCCGGCCCATGGTCGCCGCAGCGTGCAGGCCGTGGCCGACGACATCGCCGACCACCAGGGCCACCCGGGTGCTGGACAGCGGGATGACGTCGAACCAGTCCCCGCCCACGCCGGCCTGGGCCGGAAGGTAGCGGTAGGCCGCCTCAACGGCGGTCTGCTCGGGCAGCTCACGGGGTAGCAGGCTGCGCTGCAGGGTGACGGCCATGGTGTGCTCGCGGGTGTAGCGACGGGCGTTGTCGATACACACCGCTGCCCGGGCAGCCAGCTCCTCGGCGAAGGACACGTCCTCCTCTTCAAACGGTGGGGAGCCCTTCGCCCGCCAGAAGTGCGCCGTCCCCAGCACCACCCCCCGGGCCCTCAGCGGGACCACGATCAGGGAGTGGATACCGTTGTCCAGGACTCGCTGGGCACGTTCGGGGTCATGGGCCCGCCAGCCATCGGAGGTGCTCAGGTCCCTCTCGATGACCGCTCGGCCGCCGGCCACCGCCGCGGCGGTGGGGTGGGAGGCAACAAACCGGATCAGCTCGCCGACGGGGTAGAGGGCATGGTCCCCCTCCAGGCCGACGGCGGCGATGCGGCGCATCTCGG
This sequence comes from Streptomyces sp. NPDC005393, assembly GCF_040606675.1. NCBI lineage: Bacteria > Bacillati > Actinomycetota > Actinomycetes > Kitasatosporales > Streptomycetaceae > Streptomyces > Streptomyces sp. NPDC005393. The sequence continues at coordinate 112,748 of NZ_JBEXFG010000015.1, forward strand.
TGCTCGCACCGGGCGGTTCCTCGCCGCGCAGGACCGGGTCCAGGAGTTCGACGGTGACGACGTCGGCGAACCGGGGGACCGCCACCTCCGCCAGTTCCTCAGCAGTGCGTGCGACATCCAGCGTGGTCCCGATCCGCATCCCGGCGTCGTAGAGCAGCCGCAACCGTTCGCGGGCCATCTCGGCCCTGCCGGCGAGAGCCCGCAGCTCGGTGGTGTCCCGCAGCGTCACGACGCTGCTGGTCGGCCCGTAGGGGGCGGTGGGCCGCTTGTTGACCGACAGTAGCCGGTCGGCCGCCAGGTGTACCTCGTCGGTGGCCGGGCGATCGGAGGTCAGCAGCTCGACAAGGTCCGCCTCCAGCCCCAGATCGGTGATGTGGCGCTGCTCCGCGTCCTCCGGCAGGTCCAGCAGCCGCCGGGCCTCGTCATTGGCCAGCAGCAGCCGGCCGTCACCCCCGATGATCAGCACCCCCTCCCGCACCGCATGCAGGACGGCGTCGTGGTGCTCGTACATCCGGGTCATCTCAGCCGGGCCCAGGCCATGGGTCTGCCGCAGCAACCGACGGCTCATCAGCCCCGCACCACCTGCAGCGAGGGCAAGAGCCCCGGCCGCGCTCCCGAACAGAACCGGCAGCTGCCGGTTCACCACGTGCTGCACTTCCTCGACCCTGACGGGGGAGGAGACGATGGCGACAACCGAGCCGCTGGCGTTCTTGACGGGGACCGCCGAGATTACGGAGAGACCCAGGGCCCCTTGGAAGGTCCTCGTGAAAGCTTTGCCCTCCGCGGCCTCCGCGTAGGGGCCGATGACGTGTTTCCCGATCTGTTTCGGGTCACTGTGGGTGAGGGTGATCCCGTCCAGCCTGTACACGATGATGGCATCGACGCCGGAGGCCTTCCGGGCCGCCTCGGCGTGGGGCTGCAGCACCGCGGTCGGGTCGGGGCTGTCCAAGGCCGGCACGATCCCCGGAGAGTTCGCGAACGCCTGGGCCGCGGCAAGCGTCCGGTGCCGGGCATCCGCCATACTGCCGCGCTGAGCCTGCACCACGAGAGCCACCAGCGCGGCGGCGACGAGCAGTACCACGACTGCCAGCTGCATGAGGAACACCTGGCCGGCGAGGCTGCGCACGCTCGGTAGGGAGCGCAAGCGCCGCAGCAGCCGCCACGACTTTCCCTGATGGGGCTGGTCGTGCTCCTGGTGCCCTTGGCGGCCATGTCCCGTACGAGTAAGCCGACCGGGCGCATGGTTGCTCCTGGATGAGTTGAGCAATTCACGCCAGTACTGACCCAAAACTCCACGCATAACCTATTTCTACCGCGCCCGGTTCTGCTGATCACGGGCAATCGGGCGTGGGGCCGGGCCGAACACCGGTGGCGGCCGGATCCGCCAGGCGATGCGGCTACTCGGGGTCCCCGACATCGGCCCCACCGACGGCCCCGCCACCAGCGGTTGATCTGCGCGGGGTCTGCGGTGGCCTGGGACTCCCCATCGCGTACGGCCGGAGTCTTGCCGCCGGGGGGCGAGCGGGAAGACCCGCCAGCCCCGGGCCGCAGCGTCAAGCGCTGCCCCGAGATGTCCGTCCGGGTCCTGCTGGGGCATGCTGGGGTTCGCCTGTTCTGTGATCGGGACTGGGAGAACCGAGGGCGGTTGGGTTTTTGGCCGGAGACAACCGCCCTCGGGCGTTGCTACTGGTGCTTGGCCCAGTGGGCGTACTGCTGGCGGACGTAGTGGCGCGGGTCCCAGGTGGCGTCTGTGTCGTCCAGGTCCATCAAGCGCTGGGCGGCCCGGGTGGCGAGGTCGGCCGCGTCGCTGGTGATGCCGTCGGCTTCATCGCTCAGCGCGATGCGGTCCAGGAGTGCGGCCTTGCGGAGCCAGAACTCACGGCCCGATCCGTCATGGACACCAGCAGCAGTCTGCGGCCTTGCAGCACCTGGCCGCGTTCCGCGAACAGCTGGGCGAGATCTGCGCATACGCCGTCCCAAACGCCCACCGGCTCGTTGGGACCGGGCGGCGGCAGGGTACTCGCGATCCGCTCCACGTGGTCGGCGAGTGTCTCTGCTGACGGTTCCAGCGGGCACCGCAGGGCCTCGCAGAGCTTGGCCAGGCGCTTGCGCGGCCCGCGCGGCAGGGCCGTATCGACCACCGCGACGCTGGCTTCGCTCGCTGCCTGCCCAGTGAGGTTTTCTCAGCGAATTAATCTTCGCGAGGCGGCGCAAATCGTGCGTGCGCGTGCAGGTCGGATGCGTGGGATCCAGTCGCGGATAGACGTGAAGCCTCAAGGGCCAGTCCGAGCAGGCCCTGCACGCCGACACCCGCGCAACGAACGCCCTGATCAGAAACGTCCGCGCCCTGAGCGAACGCACCGCCGCCGAACTCAAAAAACGCTGGCGCACCCTGCAACATGTCACCCTCAGCCCAAGCCGAATCGGCGACATCACCCGCGCCGCCCTCGTCCTCAACAGACACTGGAAGTGATCTTCACTGAGAAGACGTCACTGACTGGCCCGTTCTTCCTAGGACTCGGCGGACGAGCCGGCTAACGCGCCACGCGGTAGCGGAGGTAGACGACTTCACCGGCCTGACCGGTGGAACCCCGCGGCCGGAGGCATTCAGCGCGGTCGGAGTGGGACTGGCCGGACCGGTGGGCGGGCCGGCCGACGACCGCCGAAACATGATCAACACTCTGGTGCGCGAGCGCTTCGGGATAGCGGCGCTGGTGGACAACAACGCCCGGCTGGCCGCACTCGCCGAGTCCGTCTGGGGCGCGATGACAGGCGAGCAGAACGTGCTCTACCTCCACCTGTCACACAGCATGGGCGGCGGTCTCATCGTCAACGGCACCCTGCACCGCGGCGCCCACGCCTGTCAGGCGAACTGGGCCACATCGCGGTCGCGCCCGACGGCACGCCCTGCCTGTGCGGCGGCACCGGATGCCTGGAGACGGTCGCCGGTATCCAGGGGGTTCTCGACGCTTACCGAAGCGCCGGTGGCACGGCACACGACCTGCCTGGACTCATCTCCGCGCTCAACGCGGGCGACCGCACCGCCAAAGCCGTCCTCCGCGCGGCCGGAACCCGGATCGGCCGGGTCCTGGCCGCGACCTCCAACGTCGTTGGCCCTCAGGTCATCGTCATCGGAGGCGAACTCATCCGCACCGGCCCCACCCTCATGGAGGCCATCCAGCACGCATTCGACTCTCACACCTTGCCCTGCCCCCAGAACAGGATCAGCCTGCGGACGGCAGGGCTGGGCGAATCGGCCGCGGCACTCGGCGCCGTCGCCCAACTCCTCCCGCACAGCCCACCACCACTCCGCAACCTGCCCCAACCCCGCCGACCCCGCCTCCACAGCGCACCAACGCCCATACCCATCCCCAAGCCAAGGCGGCAGGCATGCGTTGGTACACACTGAGAACGGGACATCAGCGTCGAGCAGGAAAACGCAGTAGCGTCACCGAATGCGCCTTGAACACCCAGTCCAACGTCTTTGCCTTCACCTTGGCTTGTGATTTTTCAATCTTGACGGAGTTCGGGTGCTCTGCATTGTTGAAGTCGTAGTACGTCCTCCCGGCGACCACGGACACATCGACAGTGCCGGCGGGTGTGAAACCATCCGGAGCGATGTGCGCCTTGATGTCCTTGTCCGGTGAGCGATTCACCACGAGGACGTTGAGGGCCCCGTCCCGGTCGATGGTGGCCGTCGTCACCAGTGCCTCGTAGGAGGAACCCAGCGGGGTCTTGTCGGTTGCTACGTCGATGTTGTCGTTCACTTTGCTGTCAACGACCTTGCCACCACCATGGAAAACAACCCGCAGCTGCTCGCGCATAATGGCTTCCGGCATGCGCGCGAATTCCGGAGCACCTCCGAACACGGTCCGCGATGCACCGGGCTTGTGGCTGACCAGGTCATTGCTCGCCGTCCATGGAACACCGGCATTGCTGAATCGCGCCCACTGAGACGCCATGTAGAGGACGTGCGACATCGCATAGGAATACTCAGGATAGGCTTCCGTGCTGCGTTGCTTGCCGAAGAAGAGCGCACCGCATTCGGAGACCGCAACGTACGCGCCCTTTTTGCCGTACTTGCGCACCTCAGCCATGAGATCGGTGACCATACTGGCAGCGGCCGCGTCTCCCAGCATCTGGTAGTCGTGGCCGGCCCGCTTGTCGGGGAAGCTGGTGATACGGAGGTCCCGCGAGAAGTTCGTGTAGGGGTGGATGGTCATGCCATCGTAGTCATCGGCATGGCCGTGCTCGGCCATGAGCCGGGGGAAACTCATTTTTCCGGTCACGAGTTTTCCCGCCTCGATGGGCGCCCAGACGGACAGCACGTCGATCGTGGGGTCGACGGCCTTCATCGCCTTGTAATAGTCCACGAAGCCGGCGTGCGGCCCGGAGTCGTAGTCGGTGGTGATCTTTGCCCCCTTCGGGGGAACTTCGCCGTTCCGGCCGTCACCGAACTGAATCGTGCCGCTCTTCGGATCGAAGGTGTAGACCTTGGCGCTTGCGCCCACTGAGGACAAGTCGCTGACTTCACGCCATTTGGTGCCGGAGACACGGACCACCTGGCTCTTGGGCACCACTGGTGGGTACCACACGGTGAAGCTCTGGCTCGGCCGGCCGTTGCTGACCGACGCGGTGGGGCGTTGATCAGTCGGTTGCCCGACACGTTGACGTCGCTGCCGCTGCGTACCACCGAACGCATACTGTTTGATGGCCGTGTCGTCATCGGCGCTCATCCAGTAACGCTGGTACTTCCCGAACAGTTCGTTACCGATTTCCCAGCAACGCACACCGTAGGGTTCGGGGTGGCCGTTCTCCGCCCGCAAGTTCCCCCACTTCGTTCCTTGGGGGGCGTTCATGTACGCCACCCAGTCCGCGATTTCTTGTGGTGTCGAATTCGCGAACGGCGCCATGATCTGTGGCGTACCGTCGATCTCCTTCAGAAGGGACATGTACTCGTCCGGGCCGTACCTGCTGTCCACCTGAGCCCCATGTTGCCCCTCGACCTGGCGGGTCCGGCGCGATTGGGGTCCCACGGCCCCGTTCCAGTTGAACAGGTTGGACGAGGTCCCGCCCGGATACCGTACGAGGGCGATACCGCTCTGTTTGATCTTCTTGACGGCAACCGGTTCGGGGGCGTTGGCCTTTGGATCCCACAGACCGTAGGAGTCCCTGTACCACTTGGCGCCGTTGACCCCCGCCATGAGTCGGCTCACCTTGGAGAGGGCCCGCTGTGTGTTGACAGCGATGACCGGACCGGCTCCGTCCGCTGCCCCCTGCTCATCCCGAGCGCCGTCGGGGTCGCATCCCGCGACGGTGACGCCGACCGTCAAGGCTATCCCGCTGTGCAGAAAGTCGCGCCGATTGAATCCACTCATGTATACCTCCTCAGGGTTCGGTGAGGCCCCACGCCATCACTTCTGGACGCGGGACGCGGCCTGGCAGCTCTTCGCGCCACGGCAGTGCTTCAGCGCGGTGAGGGTCTTGTGCAGGGAAGCGCGTTTCTCGGCCGGAAGGGATGCCGCAAGGTTCTTCAACTGGTGGGGGTCGGACCGGGTCTCGTAGTACTCCCGCTCCCCGGTGGCGTACTCGATGTAGAGGGAGTCCGCGGTCCTGATCGCCTCGTAGCTGGGCGGGTTGCCGGCGTCGTCCGGAGCCGCGTCCGGGTCGTTCTTCTTGGACTTCGCCTGGTGGTGTTCGACGAGCACGGCATCGCGCCAGTCGTCCGCCCGCCGACCGTGCAGCAGCCCGCTGAGGCTCCGCCCGTCGACGGTCGACGGCGGCTTCGCGCCCGCGAGTTCCAGGAAGGTGGGGTTGAGATCGACATTCTCGGCCAGTTGCGAAACGCTCTTCCCGGCGGGCACGTCGGGACCTGTGACCACCATCGGCACCCTGATGTCGGTGTCGTAGGCGGTCTGCTTGCCCGGGCGGAGCCGGTACTCACCCATGTGGAAACCGTTGTCCGATCCGAACACCAGGTAGGTGTTGTCCGCCAGGCCCTTCTCCTTGAGCCGGCTCCTCAGGTGGCCGATCATCTCGTCCACCGCCTGCACGGAGCGCACCCGCTGGCGGAACTTCCCGTCGATCTGCTTCTTTTCCTTGGGCGTCAGGGGCGTCAGCTTGCGCTGCCACTTCGGCGCCGGCTCGGAGGTCCTGTCGTAGGCGGGTGTGCGGGGAGCCTTGAGTGTGGGGAACTCGTCGATGTGGCGCGGTGCCGGGATGGCGGGGGCGTGGGGGGTGAATGTCGCTACCGTCAGCATGAACGGCTTGTCCGCCTTCGCGGAGGAGTCGACGAAGGAGGTGGCCTTCTTCGACAGCACATCCGTCAGATAGTCCTGGGGGTCTTCCCCGTAACGCTCGACCTCGCCGTTCTCATTGAGGTCGTAGTTGTAATTGCGATAGCCGTCACCGGCGACATCCCACTCGTCCCAGCCGGGCGGGACGTACTTGTTCTTCGGCCGGTAGCCATTCAAGTACTTCCCCATGAATCCGGTCCGGTAGCCGGCCCGTTGCAGAGCTGGTGCGAACGACTTGTGTTCGTTGTCGTTCTTCGTGAAGGCGCCGTAACCGCCGTCAGCGCCGTTATTGGTGAAGACCCCGGTGTTGTGCGGGTACTGGCCGGTGAAGATGGACGAGCGTGACGGGCAGCACAATGAGTCAGTGGTGAAGAGATTGGGGAATGACGTCCCGCTCTTTTCCATCTGCTGCACATGCGGCATGTACCTGATGAGGTTCGACGAAAGGTCATCGGTCAGCACATAGACGATGTTGGGTTTGTGCGCCGCCCTCGTGGTGCTGTCGGCCGACGCATCCGTCCTGCCGGCCCGAGCGGTGTCCGTCTTCCCCAGACACGACGTCAGTAATGCGGCGGCCACCGCCATACACAATCCGGCCGTGGCCGTGCGGCGGCGTTGGATACCGAGCATGATTATTCCTCCACGGAATCGGGTGTCGCCGGGTACGGTAGGGCCCGACTTTGTGGGATTCTTGTGGCCCATCCGCGGTCGCTCAGATTCAGTTCTCCCAAACGCGGTTGATGTAGCGGCGGGTCGCGCGTCACCCGGGAAGAGCGTTCCCTGTCTCGACGCAGGGGACGAATCAGAACATGCAGGCCCGGAAGAACCGAGCGCAAGTCGGGCGCGGCCGGACTAAGAGGGTGTCTCATGTGGTGATGGTGTGAGCTGCGGCATGATGTCTCTTCGTGGGTGCCGATCTGTCGCAGCGGCTGGTTCCTGATGGCCTGTGGGAACTGGTCGCTCCCTTGCTGCCGCCGTTCAACTCCCGTCCGCAGGGCGGCGGGACCGCTCCGTGTGACGAGCGGGCCGTGTTCACGGCGGTCGTGTATGTGCTGACCAGCGGGTGTGCCTGGCGGCATCTGCCGGAGACGTTCGGCATCTCGCCCGCGACGGCGCATCGCCGGTTCACCGCGTGGATCCGGGCCGGGTTGTGGCGTCGGCTCCACCGGGCGGTCCTGGACGAACTGGGTGCGCGGGGCGAGCTGGACTGGGCCTCGGCGATCGTCGATGAAGGGGGCCATCTCGACACGGCTGAGGAGCTGCGCCCGCACGACGAGGAGCTATCCGAAGCGCGGTTCGTGGCCTGGGACAGGGCACGGCAACTGCTGCGGAAGAGGATGAGGGACCGGCTTGACGCGGCTCTTCGGGCGGTAGATGAGGGGCGGCCGGTGTACCTGCGTGACGGTCGGGCAGCCTGGTAGAGGCACCTTGCAAGGTGCGGGTGGCTCCCTTCCCTGTTCAACACCGAACCTCGAAGCAACCTGCGCACTACGATGTGGCCGTGACGACGGAGATATACGGCTCCCGGATGCTGCGCTGGGCATTGGCTCAGGGCGGAGGAGACATCACGGCGCCGCTCAGCACAGATGAGTGGATGGCGTCGGAGCGCGTTCCGTTCGAAGTCGCGGATGCTGTGGTGTCGCATCTGCAAGCGGGCCGATTCGTCGAGGCTATGGTGACGCAGGCCAACGGGCACTCGCCGATCCTTCGATTCACGCCGCACGGCCTCCAGGAGGCCCGGCACCAGGAGCGTGAGGTCCAGGACCTTAGCGCGCGCATCGTCTTCGCCGAGGATGCGCTTCTCCGTTGGGTGTTCAACAGTGACCAGCCCAACAGGCCGAAGGACCTCCAGGATTTCCTCTCCTCGCCGAATAGCTTCTTCCACGGCGATCAGCTCTCGGTGGACGAGATCCTTGCGGCTCAGCGGTATCTGGTGCAGCGAGAGCTGTGTGGGGGCACCATTGACGGGATTTATCTGAAGGCCGACGGCCGCGACTGTGTGCTGTCCGGGAAGACGGTGAGGCAGTACATGGACCAGAGGAACGGTGTCAGCTGGACCATCAACAACACCAATTCCCCAGGTTCCGTCATCGGAGCACAGGAGCACGTCCAGCAGACCAATCACTTCAACGGCGTGGATCTCGCTGACGTGGCCACGCTGGTGGAGCGGCTTCGCACTCTCACGCCGGATTTGGATCTGACGCCGGAGGAAGCCGAGCAGTATGACGAGGACGTCGAAACAATGGCGACCGCGACCGACAACCCGGGGTTGTGGCGGCGTGCTTGGTTGGGTGTCCGTCAGTTCCTAGTCCGGGCTGGGACGGGTGTCGCCGACGACCAGCTCCTAGAGCTGGGCAATCGTGCCGCTGGCATCCTCCTGCCGTGACCTCCTGCCCCTGCGGCATACGCCACCGCGCACTTCGGATGGCGCGGAACGAGGTCACCCGATCATGTTCCCGCTGATGCTGATCGGTCACATTCAGCACGCACGGCTCCAAGAGACGCAAGCTGGTCACCGTCGCCTTCTGGACTGCTTCGCGGCGCACTCCTGACAAGGAGCAGATGAGGCTGTTCGGGAGCCTGGCAACAGCTATCCAGGCGTCACATTTCAAGGGGCCTGGTCGGACATCGACTTGGTACTCGCTGTCCGCGGGGACCTCGCGACAGCAGTGGACTCCTGGACCAAATGGATCTACGACGAGCTCGGCGCCCTGCACCACTGGGACCTGGCATCGGCGCCCAGCACCATCCGCGTCTTCCTCCTGCCCGACTGGCTGGAGATGGATCTCAATTTCTCCCCGGAACCCGAGTTCGGTCCGCGGGGCCCGCAATGGCATACGGTCTTCGGCCAGACAGCCGATCTCAAGCCCTTCGCCGCACCCGACCCGGAAACGTTGATCGGCCTCTCATGGCACCACGCCCCGCACGCTCGGACCTGCATCGAGAGAAGGCGCGAGTGGCAAGCAGAACACGAGTGGCAAGCAGAACACTGGATCAGCGCCATGCGCGACCACCTGATCACGCTCGCCTGCCTTCGGATGGGCTACCCCACCGCCTACGCCAAAGGCGCCCGTCTACTGCCTGACGAGCTGACGGCACCGCTGGAAGCAACGCTCGTGCGCTCGCTCACCGAGCAGGAGCTACGGAGAACACTCAAGGTCACCACCAACCTGCTGACGGCCGAGATCGAACTCTGGAACGCCGCACTCGCAGACCGGCTACGACCGGCCCCTCACGCAACTCACGGAGACCGAGTGAGCACGGCAGCTCTGAAGAAAAGGACGGGGCCATGGGACAGAGCCGCGGACAAACCATCGGGACAAACACCAGAAGTCGCAGGTCACACCACAGCCAAAGGACATGGAAGAAGGGAACCTACAGGCGCTGACCAGGCGAAAGGGCTCCGCCGGGTAACGTTCCGATCCATGGAACCGCAAGGACCACAAGGGACGATCACCGTGGCGCGGGCCCTCGCCCTTCCCGCCCTGCGGCGCGGGCTCCCGGAGGTCGTGTGCGGTCAGGAGCTGCTGGACCGCCCGGTGCGCTGGGTGCACGCGGGCGAGGCGCCGAACATCGCCGCGCTGCTCAAGGGCGGTGAGCTGCTGCTGACCACCGGGCTCGGGGTCGGGCCGCGCGCCGCCGAGCAGCGTGCCTTCGTCCGCCGGCTCGCCGAGCGGGGGATCGCGGCGCTGGTGGTGGAGCTGGGGGCCCGGTTCCGGGCGCTGCCGGGGCCGGTGATCGACACGGCGCGCTCCTGCGGGCTGCCGCTGGTGCAGCTGCACCGCGAGGTGCCGTTCGTGGCGGTCACCGAGGAGATCCACACCGAGATCGTCAATGAACACTACGCGCTGCTGCGCCAGGCCGATGTGGTGCACCGGCAGGCCACCGAAGTACTGCTGCGCGGTGGCGGGGTGCCCGAGATCCTGCGGCACTTCGCCGCGTTCGCGGCCAACCCCGTCTTTCTGGAGACCCCCGACGGGCGGCTGCTCTACGCGGCGGGGCCGGGCGGAGCGCCCCGGCCGGGCGCCGCCGATCCGCTCCAGGTGTGGGAGGGGCTGCGCGCCCGGCGGGCGGCCGAGCGGCCCGAGCCTCCGGCGGGCAGCGTGGTGGCGGACATCCCGGGCGGCGGGCACGGGCCCGGTGCGGTACGGGCGCGGCTGACCGTACTGCCGGTGGCCGGGCCGCTCGCCCCCGTCCACCGCATCGCCGCCGAGCGGACGGCGGATCTGCTGGCGGTCGTGCTGCTGCGGGCGCGCCAGGAGGAGGAGCTGGCGGCGCGTGGACGCGGCGATTTCCTCACCGATCTCGCCGAGGGCCGGATCGAGCCCTCCGAGGCGCCCGCCCAGGCCCGGGTGCTCGGCTTCCGGCCGGGCGGCGACGGGCCGCTGCTGCCGGTGGTGATGCGGCTCGCGGACGATCTGCCCCCGCTCGGCGGCGGCGCGGAGAGCTGGGCGGCGCTGGCCCACGCCCTGCAGGAGGAGCTGGCGGCGGTCGGGGTGCCGGTGCTGCTCGGCGTACGGCTCCCGGAGGGCCGGGTGCCGCTGCTGGCCGCGCTGCGCGGCGCGGCGGAGCGCGGGGCGGTTGCCGCGCGGATCGCGGCGGCGCTGCGGTCGGGGGTGGAACGGGCCTGGCCGGACCGGGCCGGAGCCCGGCCGCCCGTGGTGATCGCCGGGCTGGCGGCCGGCTGGGAGGCGGTCGGCGGTGAGCTGCGCCATGCGGCGGAGGCGGCGAACGCGGCGCGGGGGCTGACCGAGCGGGACTGGTACGACGTACGGAGCCTGGATGTCGACCTGTTGCTGTGGCGACTGCGTGAGCACGGGGATCTGGCCGCCTTTGTCGACAGGGTGATCGGCCCGCTGCTCGCCCACGACCGCACGGCCCGGCCGCCGCTGGTGCCGACGCTGGAGACGTATCTGCGGCACGCGGGCCGCAAGGCGGAGACGGCCCGCGCGCTGCATCTCAACCGCCAGACGCTGTACGACCGGCTGGCGCGCATCGCCCGGCTGCTCGGCAGCGACCTGGAGGACCCCCAGACGGTGCTCGCCCTGGGAGTGGCCCTCCAGGCCCGCCGCCATGTGCGGTGACGCGGTCTCCCGGCGGGCCCGCCGCCACCTGCGGTGACCCGGCGGCGGTCCGGCCCACCGCTGGGCGGCGCCTTCCGCTCGCACCGCCCGCGGCGGACGGCCCCCGCTGAGTGTCGTACGGCGGCTAGAACGGCGTCAGGGTGAGCGTGACGTCCTTCGGGGCGGTGTCCTGGATGTAGGACGCGAAGTCGGCGACGTCGTCGAAGGCGAAGCCGTACGCCTTGCCGTCGGTGGTCGCCGCGTGCAGGGCCTTGGCGTAGTGGTTGGTGACCTGCCCGGTGTAGAAGGCGGCCGGGTCGGTGGTGGGCTGGGCGGCGGTGTTGTGCAGGGTGGTGCGGTTGAAGCCGGCGCCGAGGATGGCCGCGACCGGGCCGGTCGTGCCGTCGTTGGGCGCGGCCAGGGCGCCGTCGCAGAACAGCACGTCCTTGGTGGACGGCTTGTCGAAGGAGACCGAGGCGGGGCCGGTGAAGGACAACTTCCCGCCGCTCACCCGGCCGGTGAAGGTGCCCGCGTTGGTGGTGACCTTGAGGTCCTTCGATCGGTAGACGTCCCAGACCTGGTCGATGTACGACGCGAAGTAGTCCTGTGAGAACAGCCCCGCGCCCATGCCGTGCCCCGGTGCGATGACCCGCAGGTTGTCGCCGATGATCAGCGGCTTGAAGGCGTCGGTCCCGGCGAGGTCGGAGAAGACCTTGGCGCGGGCGCCGTCCTTGAGGGTGCCGGTCGTCTGGTCCTTGGCGCCGGTGAGCCGGATGGCCAGCGGCACGCTGAACATGTCCACCATGGTGGTGTTGCAGAACATCCCGGCGGAGTTGAAGGTGAACTCCGCGCAGTCGTGCATGATCTGGAAGTCGGGGTCGCCGGAGACCCAGCCCGCCGGGTACTGCAGGGCGGCGTTGCCCGCACCGTCGGCGACCGCCTTGAATGTGAGCTTCGAGCCGAGGGCGACATAGATCCGGCCGGACATCTGGGGCAGGGTCAGCTTGGTGTCGCCGCTTGCGGCCAGCGGAATCGCGTAGTCGGTCACGCCGTCCGAGCCGTTGTCGGAAAGGGCGATGGGGGCGAGCTTCCCGTCGGGGGTGACGCGGACCTGACGTCCGCCCTCATTGCCGACGATGTAGACCCATATCGATGAATTCCCGAACTGGCCGGTCTTGTTGACGATCGTGAGCGGCATGGTGGCGGCGGCGCGCGGCGCGGCGCTCTGGGCTCCGCTGGCGCGGCCGCCCGCGAGGGCGAGGCCGGTACCCGCGGCAGCGGCGGAGGCCGCGATTCCGCCCAGTAGCTTCCTGCGACTGATCATGATGGTTGTGCTCCTCGGCGTAGTGGGGGTTGCCGGGACATGGCGTGGGGGGTGAGGAGGTGCGCATATGAGAGCGCTCTCTCGTACCTCTGCGCAGCACCCTGCCGACCACCGACCGGGACGTCAAGTCATTGACGCATAAACGTCTGTACCAACTCGTCGTAGACGCTGAGGACATGGGCGACGGTGTCGTCCTCCGTCGGCCAACCGGCCGTCCGCGCCCGCCCGGAGGCGGCCAGCCGCACCCGGCGCACGGGGTCGGCGAGCAGCCGCACCACGGCGCCGGCCAGCGCCTCCGGGTCGCCGTACGGCACGAGTTCGGCCGCGTCCCCCACCAGCTCGGGCACCCCGCCCACCGCCGTCGCGACCAGCGGCACCCCCGCGTGCAGCGCCTCCTGGGCCAGCACCGACCGTGCCTCCCACCGGCTGGACAGCACCGCGATATCGGCGGCCGAGAGCAGCCCCGGCACATCGTCCCGACGGCCGAGCAGCCGCACCGGCAGCCCCTCCGCGTCGATCCTGTGCTGCAGAAGCGCCCGGTCCGGCCCCTCCCCCGCCACCACCAGCAGCGGCTGCGGGTCCAGTGAGCGCCAGCGGCGCGCGGCGTCCAGCAGCGGGCCGCAGCCCGCCGCCGCCTCCAGACGGCCCACCGCGAGCAGCAACGGCCGCTCCACGGCGCCCAGTTCGGCCCGCGCCTTCTGGCGCCGGCCGTCGCACGCCTCCAGCGCGCGGCGCGGCGCGGGCACCGCGACCGGCGCGAGCCGCGCATCGCGCGCGCCCCGCGCACGGGCCCGCTCCACCAGATCCGAGGACGCCCCCAGCACGATCGCGGCGGTCCGCGCCACCCGCCGCTCCATCATCCGTACGACGCGCGCCCGCGGCCCCTCGGCGTCCACCCGGGTGTGCCAGGTGACGATCAGCGGGATACGGCGGCCGCGCAGCGCCATGGCGGCGAGCAGCCCGGAGCGCAGCCCGTGCGCGTGCACCAGCCCCGCGCCGACGGCGGCCGTCCGCAGCGATGCGGCGCTTCCGGCGTCGGTGAGGGCGTCCAGCGCGGCGAACCGCGCCCCCGCCTCCGTAAAGCCGTACCCGTGCTCGGCGCGCCAGGGCCCGCAGACGGTCACCCGCAGCCCACGCGCCACCAACCCTGCGGACAGCGACCGCACATGCACCCCGCTGCCCGAACTCCCGCCTCCCAGTACCTGGACGGCGTGCAGCGACGGCTGCCCGTGCGGCGGGACCGGGGTGCTGCTCACGGTACTGCTCACGCGGGCGGAGCTCCTGAGGCGGTGTCGGGTGAGGGGCGGCGGTGCGGGTGCGTCGCGCTCAAGAATGCCAGCACTCGCGGTGACCTCGCCGCAACGCCCCCATGCGACGCCTGCCCGGGGCTCGTCCATACGTCCGCAATACCACCCGTTCGGGTGACGCCGGATGTCAGCGGGCCGCTCGCGCCGCCTCCAACAGCTCTTCCGCGTGCGCCCGCGCCAACTCCGAGTCGTCCTGGCCGGCCAGCATCCGCGACAGCTCCCGCACGCGGTCCTCGCCCTCCATGGCCTTCACCCCGCTCCGCGTCACCAACCCGTCGTTGGTCTTCTCGACCACCAGATGCCGATCGGCGAACGCGGCGACCTGCGGAAGGTGGGTGACGACCACGACCTGGGCGGAGCGGGCCAGCCGGGCAAGCCGCCGCCCGACCTCGACCGCCGCCTTGCCGCCGACGCCCGCGTCGACCTCGTCGAAGAGATACGTCGGTACCGGGTCGGAGCCCGCGAAGACGACCTCGACCGCGAGCATCACCCGGGACAGCTCACCGCCCGACGCGCCCTTGCCGATCGGGCGGGGCGGGGCCCCCGGGTGGGGGGCGAGCAGCAGTTCGACGTCATCGGCGCCGTGCGGGCCGAAGAGCACCGCACGGCCGCCCACCTCGATGCCCGCCCCCTCCTCGGCGGCCTCGGTCTGCCGGATCGCGAAGGTCACCCGGGCATGCGGCATGGCGAGGGAGGCCAGCTCGGCGGTGACCGCCTCGGCCAAGCGCGCCGCCGCCTCCGTACGGGCGTCGCTGAGCGCCTGCGCCAGCTCGCCGAGTTCTCCGCGCAGCGCGTCGCGCTCGGCCGTCAGCTCGCCGATGCGGTCGTCGTCGCCGTCCAGCTCGCCGAGCCGGTCGGCGCCCTGCTCGGCCCAGGCCAGTACGTCCGTGATGTCCCCGCCGTACTTACGGGTCAGCAGGGTCAGCGCCGCACGCCGCTCCTCGACGGCCGCCAGCCGGATCGGGTCGGCGTCCAGGTCGTCGGCGTACCCCGCCAGCTCCCCCGCCACATCGGACAGCAGAATGCCGACCTCACCGATCCGGTCGGCGAGCCCGGCGAGGGCGGGGTCGTGGGCACGCACGGCCTCCAGGGCCCGGTGGGCGCCCGCGACGAGGGTGGCGGCGTCGACACCCTCCGGGTCCTCCGGGTTCCCGGCGAGGGCGGCGTGCGCGACGGCGGCGGCGGAGGCGAGGGCCTCGGCGTGGCCGAGCCGTTCGGCCTCGGCTGCGAGCTCGGTGTCCTCCCCGGCGCGCGGCTCGGCGGCCTCGATCTCCTCCAGCCCGAAGCGCAGCAGATCGGCTTCCTGCGCCCGCTCGCGCGCCCGCGTGGTCAGCTCGTCCAGCTCGGTGGTGACGGCGCGCAGCCGGCGGTAGGCGCCCGCGTACTTCTCCAGCGGCCCGGCCACCGCCGCCCCCGCGTACCGGTCCAGGGCCTGGCGCTGCCGGGCGGGGCGCAGCAGACCCTGCTGATCGGTCTGGCCGTGCACGGCCACGAGGTCGTCGGCCAGCTCGCCCAGCAGCCCGACGGGCACGGACCGCCCGCCCAGATGCGCGCGCGACCGCCCTTCGGCGGAGAGCGTACGGCTGATCAGCAGCGCGCCGTCGTCGAGTTCGGCGCCGGCCTCCTCGGCCCGTACGGCCGCCGCCGAGCGGGCATCGACTGTGATCCGCCCCTCGACGACCGCCGCCTTGGCCCCGATCCGCACCAGCGCGGCGTCGGCACGGCCGCCGAGCAGCAGCCCCAGACTGGTGACGACCATGGTCTTGCCCGCGCCGGTCTCACCGGTCACCGCGGTGAAGCCGGGCGACAGCTCGACGACCGCGTCGTCGATGACGCCCAGCGCACGTATCCGCATCTCCTCCAGCACGTGCATGACCATACGAGGTTTGCCGGGTGGCATGCGACGACGGGGCCTTACTTCCGGGTCCCCTCCGCACGTATGACCGGTGCGGCGCAGGTCGCATGCGGCGGGCTCCGGCCTAGTGGGGCGCTCCCCGCCAGCCCGCGACCGGGAGGGCGAACTTGGCCACCAGCCGGTCGGTGAACGACGCATGGTGCAGCCGCGCCAGCCGCACCGGCAGCGCCCCCCGCCGCACCTCCACCCGCGCCCCCGCGGGCAGTTCCACCGTGCGCCGGCCGTCGCACCACAGCACCCCGTGCGGCGTCTGCGGCTGCACCTCCACGGCGAGCACCGACTCCGGCGAGGTCACCAGGGGCTTGGCGAAGAGGGCGTGGGCGCTGATGGGGACCATCAGCAGGGCCTCGACCTCGGGCCAGACCACCGGGCCGCCCGCCGAGAAGGCGTAGGCCGTCGAGCCGGTCGGGGTGGCGCAGACGACGCCGTCGCCGCCGAAGCGGGAGACCGGGCGGTTGTCGACCTCGGTGACGACCTCCAGCAGCCGCTCACGCGCCGCCTTCTCGACGGACGCCTCGTTCAGCGCCCAGTCGGTGTGCACGATGTGCCCGTCGTTGCGGACGAGCACATCGATCGTCATCCGCTCCTCGACCTCGTACTGCCGCGTCACGACCCGGTCCACGACCTTGTCGAGGTCGTCGCGCTCGGCCTCGGCGAGAAAGCCGACCCGGCCGAGGTTGACGCCGAGCATCGGCACGCCGGAGATGCGGGAGAACTCCGCACCGCGCAGCAGCGTCCCGTCCCCGCCGAGAACCACCAGCAGCTCGCAGCCCTCAAGGACGTCACGGCCCGCGTCGATGCGCTCGACCGCCGGCGGAAGCGGCAGGTCCGCGGCCTCCGCGGCGAGCACCCGCACGCCGATTCCGCTGCGCAGCAGCCCCTGGACGACCAGCTCGGCGCTGCGGACGGCAGCGGGGCGGCCGGTGTGCGCGAGGAGGAAGACGGTGCGCTCCGCCGTCGGCTCGGCCGCCGGGGTCGCCGGTGCCTTCGCTGCCGCGGGCGCTGTGTCCGGCGCTGCTTTTGAAGTGGTCAACTGGGCCCCTCCGCCACTGCACGGTCAACATCGGCCGGGTCCAGTGCCGGCGCCCCGGCGCGCATCCACAAAAAGTACTCGACATTGCCCGACGGCCCCGGCAGCGGGCTGGCCGTCACACCCAGCACACCCAGTCCGAGGCCCGCCGCCCGCTCCGCCACCGTACGCACCGCCTCGGCGCGCAGCTGTGCGCTGCGGACGACTCCCCCGCTGCCCAGCCGCTCCTTGCCGACCTCGAACTGTGGCTTGACCATCAGCACCAGATCGGCGTCGGGCGCGGCACAGCGCACGAGGGCGGGCAGTACCAGCCCGAGCGGAATGAAGGAGAG
Organism: Streptomyces sp. NPDC005393; assembly: GCF_040606675.1. Taxonomy (NCBI): domain Bacteria; kingdom Bacillati; phylum Actinomycetota; class Actinomycetes; order Kitasatosporales; family Streptomycetaceae; genus Streptomyces; species Streptomyces sp. NPDC005393. Next base: position 130,015 of record NZ_JBEXFG010000015.1, read on the forward strand.
ATCGCCGACCACCAGGTCCACGGGCTCACCCCCTATCTGCTCAAGCGTCAGCTCGCGTACGTTCGTACGGTCCAAAACGGTGACGCGTTCATCTTTCTGCAAAGACCATGCGAGCTGGCCGTAGCCGACATCGACGGCGAGGACGTGCGCCGCGCCCGCGCGCAGCAGCACATCGGTGAAGCCTCCGGTGGACGCGCCCGCGTCGAGCGCGCGCCGCCCGGCGACCTTCAGCCCCGAGCGGACCGCGGCGGGGGGCTCGGCCCCCGCGCCCGCGCCCTGCCGGTACTCCTCGCTGAAGGCGAGCAGCGCGCCCGCCAGCTTGTGCCCGCCGCGCGAGACATAGTCCGGATCGCTGTCGTCCTTGGTCACGACGACGGCCGCACTGGTCTCCACCTGGGTCGCGGCCTTGGTCGCGGTGGCCCCGCCGACGGTGACCCGGCCCGCGGCGATCAGCTGGCTCGCATGCTCGCGCGAACGGGCCAGCTTGCGGCGCACCAGCTCCGCGTCGAGTCGCACGCGTCGTGGACGGGTCACTGCCACGGGTGGTTCAGCTCCTGAGGTCGTTTACGGGGCCGGAGGGGCCCGGGGACGGGGCGGGGGCCGGAGTTCCGGGCCGCCGGTCGAGTGCCGTCAGCGTGTCGCGCAGGCCCCGGTGCACATCCTCGTACACCTCCAGATGTCCGCTCACCTCAAGGTGGTCCGCGTCGGCCAGCCGGTCGAGCCGGCTGTCGACCTCGGGGACGCCCGTGGCCGTACGGGGAACGCCGAGCGGGGCCGGATCCGCGGGACCGGGCGGCTCCGGCGCAGGCTCCGGGGCCGCGTCCGGCGCGGGCTCGGGCGCGGCCTCCCGCACGGGCTCCTGGGGTGATTCCCGCACAGGCACCGGGGTCCGCCCCGCCTCCGCGGGGGGCTCGGGCGCGGCCTCCCGCACGGGCTCCTGGGGTGATTCCCGCACAGGCACCGGGGTCCGCCCCGCCTCCGCGGGGGGCTCTGCCGCGGGCCACTCGCCCGGCATCGGGTGACTCATGGCCCCGACGCTACCGCGAACCGCAGGTTCTTCGACGCGTACGACTCTGGGGTACCGTCGTCGGCGATGGCGACCTTGGAACAGTGCCGCAGCGCACTCGACAAGCTGGCGGAGAACCTCGCGGGCGCGAACGGGGACCTCCGCAGCGCCGCCGCGCTCGATCGCTCCGTGAGCTGCTGGATCACCGATCTCGACACCACCTTCGTCGGCCGGCTCGTGGAAAGCCGGATCGAGGATGTGACGACCGTGTCCGGCCCGCCGCCCGAGCGCGCCCAGATCCGGCTGGCGATGTCCGGCGACGACCTGGTGGCCCTGGTCGACGGCGAGCTGCACTTCGCGCGCGCGTGGGGCAGCGGACGGGTCAAGCTCGAGGCCGGCCTGCTCGATCTGCTGCGGCTGCGGAAGCTGCTGTAGCCGCCGAGAGCTCCGCGGGCTCCTTGATCCCGGTGGACGCCTCGCCCCCTTCGGACCCCGCGACCGTACGGGACATCCCGGACAGGTCGGAGGCGCCGGTTGTGCCCGGTGTACGGGAGCGGCGGGCCGCGGGTATGACCAGCGGAGTCCCTGTCTCCGGGTCGTCGATCACCTGGCAGCGCAGCCCGAAGACCCGCTCCACCAGCTCCGCCGTGACGATGTCCCCCGGCGCGCCCTCGGCCACGACCTCCCCGCCGCGCATCGCGATCAGGTGGGTGGCGTAGCGGGCGGCGTGGTTCAGCTCGTGGAGGACCGCGACGAGGGTACGGCCCTGCTCCTCATGGAGCTGGGCACACAGGTCGAGCACATCGATCTGGTGCTGGATGTCCAGGTAGGTCGTGGGCTCGTCCAGGAGCAGCAGCGGGGTCTGCTGGGCGATGGCCATCGCGATCCACACCCGCTGCCGCTGACCGCCGGACAATTCGTCGACATAGCGATCCCCGAGCTCCGCCACGCCCGTCGCCGCCATCGACTCCTGGACGATCCGCTCATCCGTCTGCGACCACTGCCGCAGCAGCCCCTGATGCGGATAGCGGCCGCGGGCGACGAGATCGGCGACGGTGATGCCGTCCGGGGCGATCGAGGACTGCGGCAGCAGCCCGAGGGTGCGGGCGACCTTCTTGGCGGGCAGCGAGCCGATCGCCTCGCCGTCCAGCAGCACCGATCCGGCCGCCGGCTTGAGCATCCGGGACAGGGCCCGCAGCAGGGTGGACTTGCCGCAGGCGTTCGGCCCGACGATGACGGAGAAGGAGTGGTCCGGGATCGTCACGGACAGGCCCTCGGCGACCGTGCGCCGGTCGTAGGCGAGGGTCAGCCCCTCGGCGGTGAGCCGCTGCCGCCGCCCGTCCTGCCGCTGGTCCGTCCCGGTCCCGGTGCTGGTGCTGGTGCTGGTGCTGGTGCTGGTGCTGGAAGCCACGGTCTGCCGGGTGTCCTTGTCCATGTCGTGTTCCGTCCGGGTCGTGTCCGCACTCGTCATATCCGCCCCGCCTTACGCTCGGTCACCAGCAGCCACAGCAGATAACCGCCGCCCAGCATCCCGGTCACCACCCCCACCGGCAGCTGGTCGGCGCCGAAGGCCCGCTGCGCGGCCCAGTCGGCGCTGATCAGCAGCCCGGCGCCCATCCAGGCCGCCGGCAGCAGATTCGGGCCCGCCGAGCGGGTCAGCCGGCGGGCCAGCTGCGGGGCGACGAGCGCCACGAAGGCGACGGGCCCGGCGGCGGCCGTGGCGGACGCCGTCAGAAGTACGGCCGAGCCCATCAGCACCAGCCGGGTCCGCTCGACCCGCACCCCGAGGGCATAGGCGCTGTCGTCGCCCATCTCCAGCATCCGCAGCCCCCGCGCATGCCCGAACACCACGGGCACGAGCACCGCGCAGACGCAGGCCAGCGGCCACACCTGGGTCCAGTCCCGCCCGTTGAGCGAGCCGGTCAGCCACACCACCCCGCGCGTCGCGTCCGGGAGGTCGGCCTTGGTGAGCAGATAGCCGTTGACGGCGCTGAGCATCGCGGAGGCGCCGATGCCGACCAGCACCAGCCGGTAGCCGTGGACGCCCTGCCGCCACGCCAGGGCGTAGACGGCGAGCCCGGTCAGCACGCCGCCGACGACGGCCCCGGCCGCGACCGCGGTCGGACCGCCGTTGAACAACACGATGACCGTAAGGGCCCCAGCCGCCGCCCCCTGTCCGAAGCCGACCACATCGGGACTGCCGAGCGGATTGCGGGAGATGGACTGGAAGAGCGCACCGGCCAGGCCGAGCGCCGCCCCGACGAGCAGCCCCACCAGCACCCGCGGCAGCCGCAGTTCGTTGACGATGAAGTCCTGGGCCATGGTGCCGCCGCCGAACAGCGTGCGGACGACATCGTCAGGGGTGATCGGAAAGTCGCCGGTGCCGATCAGCACCACGCTCATCGCCAGCGCCACGGCGATCAGCAGCAGCCCCACGACCGCCCCGCGCGGATCCAGGCGCATCGAGAAGCCGCCGCGGGTGCGCAGTGTGACTCTCCGCGTCCTGGGCGGCATGCCCTTGCTCGCGTTCACAGTTGGGCCATCCTTCGGCGGCGTACGAGGTAGATGAAGACGGGCCCGCCGATCAGCGTGGTGACGACGCCGACCTGAAGCTCGGCGGGACGGGCGACGACCCGCCCGATCACATCGGCGCCCAGCAGGAGTACGGGCGACAGCACCGCGGCGTACGGCAGGATCCAGCGCAGATCGGGCCCGGTGAGCGCGCGGACGAGATGCGGCACCATCAGCCCGACGAAGGCGATCGGCCCGCAGGCGGCGGTCGCGGCCCCGCACAGCAGGGTGACGGCGGCCATGGAGAGCACCCGGGTGCGGCCCAGATGGGTGCCGAGCGCACGGGCCGTGTCGTCGCCGAGCGCCACCGCGCTCAGCGAGCGGCCGAGCGCCAGCGCGAGGACCGTGCCGACCAGCAGGAACGGCGTGACCTGCCGCACCACCGTCATATTGGCGGACGCGAGCGAACCGACCGTCCAGAAGCGCATCTTGTCCAGTGCCGCGCTGTCCAGCAGCTCAACGGCGTTGACATAGCCATAGAGCGCGGCGTACACGGCCGTACCGGCGAGCGCGAGCCGCACCGGCGTGGCGCCCCGGCTGCCGCCCAGCGCGTACACCAGTACGGACGCGACGGCGGTGCCGAGGAAGGCGAACCACACATATCCGGTCAGCGAGCTGACGCCGAGAAAGCTGATGGCCGAGACGACGGAGGCGGCCGCGCCCGCGCTCAGCCCCAGCAGCCCGGGGTCGGCGAGCGAGTTACGGGTGAGCGCCTGGATGACCGCGCCCGAGAGCCCGAGGGCGATGCCGACGAGCAACCCGAGGATGGTGCGCGGCAGCCGTACGTCCCGGATCACCACATCGGTATCGCGCCCGGTGTAGTGGAACAGCCCGTGCCAGACCTCGCCCGGCGGAATCGACTTGGCACCGATGGCGATGCTGGCCGCGACGAGCGTCAGCAGCACGCCGAGGGAGACGGCCAGCCCGGCCGCGCGGCGCGCGGTGCGGCGCCGGGGTGGCGCGGTCGCTGTCTCGGTCCCGGCTTTCGCCGGACTGACCAGGGTCACGCGGAACTCCACCTCACAGCACGGCCGATCAAGACTTAGGTTAGGTTATCCTAAGTCTCGATCGTCACGCCCCTGCGGGCGGCCGGAAGCGCGAGATGACCCTCACAACCCCAGCCGCGCGAGAGCCTTCCCGGCATCCGCGCCGCTCACGCCGTCCCCCGCCTCGGTCCACGCCGCCGCGCACAGCGCCCGCAGCCCGTCCATCGGCTCATCGCCCTCCCCCTCCAGCACCAGCGCGCCGTCCTGGACCCGCGCCAGCCAGCCGCCGCACCGGAAGCCGCCGGACGCCTCCTCCGCGTGCACCTCGGGCTGGGGGGTGAGCAGCCCCCGCAAGTCCCGGTCCACATACGCCGGTCGATGAATCGGCTCGGCGGCCAGCAGCTGTACGGCGTCCGTCACCCCGGTCAGAACGAGCAGCGAGTCCACCCCGCCCGCGTACGCCCCCTCGATATCGGTGTCCAGCCGGTCCCCGACCACCAACGGCCGCCGGGCGCCGGTCCGCAGAATCGTCTCCCGGTGCATCGGCGGCAGCGGCTTCCCCGCGACCTCCGGGGACTTGCCCGTCGCGATCCGTACGACCTCCACCGCCGCGCCGTTGCCCGGTGCGATGCCCCGTCCGCTCGGGATCGTCATATCCATGTTGGAGGCGAACCACGGCACACCGCGCCCCACCGCGTACGCCGCCTCCATCAGCCGCGCCCAGGTCATCTCCGGCCCGCCGTACCCCTGCGCCACCGCCGCCGGATCGTCGTCCGCCGACTCCGCCGGCGTCAGCCCCCGCTCACGCAGCGCGACCCACAGCCCCTCCCCGCCGATCACCAGCACCCGCGCCCCGGTCGGCAGCTGCTCGGAGATCAGCCGGGCGACCGCCTGCGCCGAGGTGATCACGTCATCGGGCTCCGCGGGCACCCCGAGCCGCGTCAGATGCTCGGCGACCGCCTGCGGCGTGCGCAGCGCGTTATTGGTCACATACGCCAGCCGCATCCCGCCGTCCCGCGCGCTGATCAGCGACTCCACGGCGTGCTCGATGGCCTCGCCGCCCGCGTACACCACCCCGTCGAGGTCCAGCAGGGCGGTGTCGTACGCCTCGCTCAGCGACCGCTGACTGGACGCGGGACGGGTCCGGACGGTCTCGTTCATGGGGGGACACACTCCTCGCAGATCTGTGCGCTTCTCCCCCGATCATCGCCTATCCGGGCGTGGGGCATAACATTCCCTAATGAGCACTCCAGGGCCTGGCGGGCAAGGTCTGCAGCTCACCCCGTTCCGGGGGCTGCGCTACGTCGCGGAGCGGGTCGGCAGCCTCGCCGCCGTCACCTCACCGCCCTATGACGTGGTCGTACGGCCCGACGGTCTGCGCGAGCTCGAGACGGCGGACCCGTACAACATCGTCCGGCTGATCCTGCCGCAGGCCGACACCCCGGCCGACCGCCATCGCCAGGCCGCCGAGACGCTGCGCCGCTGGCAGGCCGACGGGGTGCTCGCCCCCGACCCCGAGCCCGCGCTGTACGTCTACGAACAGCGCGACGCCCAGACGCTCCAGCGCGGACTGATCGGCGCCCTGCGGCTCAGCCCGCGCGAGGAGGGTGTCGTCCTCCCGCACGAGGAGGTCATGCCGCATGTCGTCGAGGACCGCGCCGCTCTGATGCGCGCCACCGCCGCCAATCTGGAGCCGCTGCTGCTCGCCTACCGCGGCAACGGCGATGTGAGCGGCGCCGCGCATGTCATCGAACGCACCGTGCGGGAGAAGCCGTTGCTGTCCACGACCACCGAGGACGGCTTCGACCACCATCTATGGCGGCTGACGGACCCCGCCGACCTCGTCGAGATCGCCGCCGACCTCCGCCGGCACCGGGCCCTCATCGCCGACGGCCACCACCGCTGGGCCACCTACCTCCGGCTGCGCGAGGAGCAGCGGGAGCCCGGTCCCTGGGACTTCGGCCTCGTCCTGCTCGTCGACACCACCCGCTACCCCCTCCGGGTCCGGGCCATCCACCGGCTGCTGCGCCGGCTCCCGCCCGTGGACGCGCTCGCGGGCGCGGGCCGCGCCTTCCGGGTACGGGCGGTCGACGGCCCGCTCCCGCACGCCCTGGACGCGCTCGCCGAGGCCACCGCCGCACCCGGCGCCGGGAACGCCTTTCTGCTCGCGGGGGACGGGCGCTTCCACCTCCTCGACCGGCCGGATGAGCGGCTGCTGGCCCATACGGTCCCCGAGGAGCGGCCGGAGGCATGGCGCACGCTGGACGCGACGGTCCTCCACTCCGTCCTGCTGGAGCACCTCTGGAACGTCCCGGACGCACCCGAGCACATCAGCTACATCCACGACGCGGCGGCCGTCGTCGAGCAGGCGGAGCGGCTGGGCGGGACGGCGGTGCTGATGCATCCGGTGTGCGAGGACATCGTGCATGAGCTGGCGCGGCAGGGCATCGTCATGCCGCACAAGTCGACGTCGTTCGGGCCGAAGCCGGCGACGGGGCTGGTGCTGCGGAGTCTGACGCTCGGCTGAGACGGACAGCCTGAGACGAGGAGGGCGGAGCCCCTGCCGGGGGTTCCGCCCTCCTCATGCGTCATGGGTCAGCTGTCGTCGCGGTCCCTCGGGGCCTCAGACTCGGCCTCGGCCTCTTCGGGCTCGGCCTCTTCCGGCTCGGCTTCTGGCTCGGCCTTCGCCTCCTTCGCCTCGTCGGCCGCTTCGAGGGCGTCAGGGACGTCGTCCGCGGCCTGCTCGGGGTCGAGGGCGTCCACGAACTCGACACCATCCAGCTCCGCGAGCCGGTCCGACGCGTCCGTGGTCCCGCCCTGGTCCGCCTCCAGCGCCTTGGCGAACCACTCCCGCGCCTCGTCCTCACGGCCGACCGCAAGCAGCGCGTCGGCGTACGCGTAGCGCAGCCGGGCGGTCCACGGCTGGATGGAGTTCGAGGCCAGCTCCGGGCTCTGCAGCGTGACGACGGCGGCGTCGGCCTGACCCATATCGCGCCGGGCACCCGCCGCCACCAGCCGCATCTCGACCTGACCGGCCCGGTCCAACTTCTGCACCTCGGGCTCACCGGCCATGGCCATCGCCCGCTCGGGACGGCCCATGCCGCGCTCGCAGTCGGCCATCACCGGCCACAGATCGGAGCTGCCGGTCATCCGGCGCGCGGCACGGAACTCCGCGAGCGCCTCCGAGTACTTCCCCACGGCGTACGAGGCGAAGCCGGCGGCCTCGCGCACGGCGGCGACGCGGGAGGCGAGCCGCAACGCGATGCGTGAGTACTGGTACGCCTGCTCCGGCTCCTCGTCCAGCAGCTTGGCGACCATGACGAGGTTCTTGGCGACGTCCTCGGCGAGCGTCTTCGGCAGGCTCATCAGCTCCTGCCGCACGTCCTTGTCGATCTCCTCGCCGGTCACGTCCTCGGGGATCGGCAGCCGCTTGATCGGCTCACGGTCCCGGTCGCGATCCCGGCCCCGCTCATCCCGACGCCCGTAGCCGCCGGAACGGTCGTCACGCCCACGGCCCTGGCCGCCCTGGCCATACGGGCGACGCGGCCCACGGTCGTCCCGCCCCCGGAGGCCGCCATCACGGTCATCCCGGCGCGGTCCACGCGGACGGTCGTCAGGGCGGTCGTCACGGCGGAAACCACCACGGTCATCACGACGGTCATCGCGCCGATCGTCACGACGGAAACCCCCACGATCGTCACGGCGCTCATCACGCCGATCGTCACGCCGGAACCCACCACGGTCATCGCCGCGGTCGTCACGGCGCTCGTCGCGACGGAAGGACGGCCGATCGTCACGGCGGTCGAAACCGCCGCCAGGCCGACTGCCGCGGTCCCGGTCGTCGCGACGCGGCCCGCTCCCCCGCTCATCACGCCGATCGTCACGCCGGAACCCACCACGATCGTCACGGCGCTCATCACGCCGATCGTCACGGCGGAACCCACCACGGTCATCGCCGCGGTCGTCACGGCGCTCGTCGCGACGGAAGGACGGCCGATCGTCACGGCGGTCGAAACCGCCGCCAGGCCGACTGCCGCGGTCCCGGTCGTCGCGACGCGGCCCGCTCCCCC
>NZ_JBEXFG010000015.1:138744-138991 GCF_040606675.1 Streptomyces sp. NPDC005393
CCCGCTCATCACGCCGATCGTCACGCCGGAACCCACCACGATCGTCACGGCGCTCATCACGCCGATCGTCACGGCGGAAACCACCACGGTCATCACGGCGCTCGTCACGACGGTCATCACGACGGAAACCACCCGGGCGAGAGCCACCGTCGCGCTCGTCACGACGGTCATCACGACGGAAACCACCCGGGCGAGAGCCACCGTCGCGCTCGTCACGACGGTCATCACGACGGAAACCACCCGGGCG
>NZ_JBEXFG010000015.1:139088-139627 GCF_040606675.1 Streptomyces sp. NPDC005393
GCGGGAGCCACCGTCATCGCGGCGCGGTCCATGCGACCGGTCGTCACGGCGCTCATAGCCGCCGCCGGGGCGACCGCCTCGGTCATCACGCCGATCGCCCGGCCGACCATGGCCGCCGGGACGGCCGCCACGATCATCGTCACGACGCGGGCCACGAGACCGGTCGTCGCGGCGGTCGTCCCGCCCCCGGTCGTCACGGCGGAAACCACCACGGTCACCGTCGCGGCGCGGTCCGGAGTCGCGGGAGTCCCGCCGGTCGCCGGCGTCCCGGCGCCGCGGCTCGCGGTCCGACCGGTCGTCGGGTGGGTTGGTGGACATCGACATGACTCCTGTCTTCAAGCACTACAGTCATTCTCCCGCATCGGCTTCACCGATGCGGCCTCAGCAAAACAAAAAGGACCCCTGGTCCCAGCATGAACGCTGGGACCAGGGGTCCTCCAAAGATTGTTCGGCGGCGTCCTACTCTCCCACAGGGTCCCCCCTGCAGTACCATCGGCGCTGAAAGGCTTAGCTTCCGGGTTCGGAATGTAACCGGGCGT
>NZ_JBEXFG010000016.1:0-130623 GCF_040606675.1 Streptomyces sp. NPDC005393
GCACCGGCGCCGTAAATATACGGTCCAGGCCCCCCGCCCCGGAGGCCCCGCACCCACACCCCAAACGCACCCCCGGCGCACCCACCCGCACCCCCACCGCACCCACACCCCAAACGCACCCCCGACACACCCACCCGCACCCGCACCCCAAACGCACCGCCGACGCACCCACCCGCACCCCCGACGCACCCGCACCCGCACCCGCACCCCAAACGCACCCACCCGCACCCCCACCGCACCCACACCCCAAACGCACCCCCGACGCACCCGCACCCCCACCCGCAACGCACCCGAAACGCATCCGCACCCGAAACGCACCCCCCGCGCCCCACCCCCCGCGCTACAGCCCCCGCAACAACACCGCCGGCCGCTCCACGCAGTCGGCCACATACCGCAAGAACCCCCCAGCCGTCCCCCCGTCGCACACCCGGTGGTCGAACGTGAACGACAGCTGCACCACCTGCCGCACCGCCAGCTCCCCCTCGTACACCCACGGCTTCGCGGCGATCCGGCCGACCCCGAGCATGGCCGCCTCGGGGTGGTTGATGATCGGGGTCGAGCCGTCGACCCCGAAGACCCCGTAGTTGTTCAAGGTGAACGTGCCCCCGGTCAGCTCCGCGGGCGCGAGCGTCCCCGTCCGGGCGGCCTCGGTCAGCCGCGCCATCTCCTCGGAGAGCCCCTCAGCGCTACGGGCATGCGCATCGCGCACCACCGGCACGACCAGCCCCCGCTCCGTCTGCGCCGCGAACCCCAGATGGACATCGGCGAGCCGGACGATCTCGCGACTGTCCATGTCGACCGTGGAGTTGAGCTCGGGGTAACGCGCGAGCGCCGCCGTGCAGATGCGGGCCAGCAGGGCGAGCAGGGACACCTTGGGGCCACCGGCGGCGTTCATCGCCGCGCGGGCGGCGAGCAGTTCGGTCGCGTCTGCGTCCACCCAGCACGTCGCGTCGGGGATCTCCCGGCGGCTGCGCGCGAGCTTGTCGGCGACGACGCCCCGCACCCCACGCAGCGGAACCCGCTCCTCGCGCGCCGCACCGCTCACGCCCCCAGGGGAGCCCGCCGCAATGACAGGCGCGGCAACGGTGCCCGCACGCGCGGGCCCCCCGGCCCCCACCGCACGCTCGACATCCGCCCGCAGGATCAGCCCCTCGGGCCCGGATCCCCTCAGCTCGCGCAGATCGAGGCCATGCTCCCGGGCCAGCCGCCGTACCAGGGGCGAGATGACAGGAAGGGGCCCGGCGGGGGGCTCGGCCACCGCACGGGACGGCGAAGAACGAACGCGCCGACGCCGCGCGGCTGGGGCCGTCGTCCCATAGCCGACCAGCACATTCCCGGACGCGCCGTCGGGGGAGGAGGCGGAGGAGACCGCCGCCCCGGAGTCGGAAGCCCCACCCCCCTCGGACGAGCCGGCCTCCTCCGACAGGGCCACCGTGATCAGCGGCGCCCCCACCGGCAGCTCCGTACCCTCCTCGCCAAAGCGGGCCGTGACCACTCCGCCGTACGGGCAGGGCACATCCACCATCGCCTTGGCGGTCTCGACCTCCACCACCGGCTGGTCGACGGCGACGATATCGCCGACCTCGACGAGCCACCGGACGATCTCGGCCCCGGTGAGCCCCTCACCCAGATCGGGCAGTGTGAACTCCCGCACGACAGCCATCAGACCGCGCTCCCCTCGGTCCACTCCGACTCCCACTGGAGCCGGGCGACGGCGTCCAGCACCCGGTCCACACCGGGCAGATGGTGCCGCTCGAGCATGGGCGGCGGATACGGGATGTCGAACCCGGCGACCCGCAGCACCGGCGCCTCCAGATGGTGGAAGCAGCGCTCCGTGAGCCGGGCGGCGATCTCCCCGCCGGGCCCGCCGAAGCCGGTGGCCTCGTGGACCACGACCGCGCGGCCGGTCCGGCGCACGGAGGCGCACACCGTGTCGTCGTCGAAGGGGACGAGCGAGCGCAGATCGACGACCTCGAGGTCCCAGCCGTCGGCCCGCGCGGCCTCGGCGGCTTCGAGGCAGACGGGCACGGAGGGCCCGTACGAGATGAGGCTGGCAGTCCGGCCGCCGGAACCGCCCCCGGCGGACCGCCGTACGACCGCACGCCCGATGGGCGGGACCTCCTCCGGCCGGTCGGCCGACCAGTCGGCCTTGGACCAGTAGAGCCTCTTGGGTTCGAGGAAGACGACGGGGTCGTCGGAGGCTATGGCGGCGCGCAGCAGCCCGTACGCGTCGGCGACGGTCGCGGGGGCGACGACATGGAGGCCGGGGGTGGCCATGTAGTAGATCTCGGAGGAGTCGCTGTGGTGCTCGACCCCGCCGATGCCGCCCCCGAACGGCACCCGCACGGTGATGGGCAGCGGCATCGCGCCGCGCGTGCGGTTGCGCATGCGCGAGACATGGCTGATGAGCTGCTCGAAGGACGGGTAGGCGAAGGCGTCGAACTGCATCTCGACGACGGGCCGCAGCCCGTACATGGCCATGCCGACGGCGGAGCCGAGGATGCCCGCCTCCGCGAGGGGCGTATCCGTGCAGCGGTCATCGCCGAACTTCTTGGCGAGCCCGTCGGTGATCCGGAAGACGCCGCCGAGGGTGCCGACGTCCTCGCCGAGGACGTGGACGGACGGATCGGCGGCCATGGCGTCGTGCAGCGCCCGGCCAAGGGCCTGGGCCATGGTGGCGGGCTTACGGGCGGTGCCGGTCCCGGCGGCTGTGGCGGTGGTCATCATTTCCCCTTAGTCGGACTCACCGCGGCCGGCCCCGCCGGAGCCGGCCTCGGCCTCGGCCTCGAGCTCCGCGCGCAACAGGGCCGCCTGCTCACGCAGTTGGCTGGTCTTGTCGGCGTAGACGTGCTCGAAGAGCTCCATGGGGTCGACGACCGGGTCCTGGTTCATACGGTCGCGCAGATCGGCGGCGAGCCGCTCGGCGGATTCGCGCGCGGCCCGGACGTCCGTGTCGTCGAGCAGATGGCGCTCCCGCATGGCCTCCTCCAGGAGCGCGATGGGGTCGTGGGCCCGCCACGCCTCGACCTCGGACTCGGAGCGGTAGCGGGTGGCGTCGTCGGCGTTGGTGTGGGCGTCGATGCGGTAGGTGACGGCCTCGACGAGCGTGGGGCCGCCGCCGGCGCGGGCCCGGCCCACGGCCTCGTCGAGGACCTGGTGCACGGCGGGCGCGTCATTGCCGTCGACGAGGCGGCCGGGCATGCCGTAGCCGACCGCCTTATGGGCGAGGGAGGGAGCGGCGGTCTGCTTGGCGAGGGGGACGGAGATCGCGAAGCCGTTGTTCTGGACCAGGAAGACGACCGGGGCGTTCAGGACGGCGGCGAAGTTGAGCGCCTCATGGAAGTCGCCCTCGCTGGTGCCGCCGTCGCCGACGAGGGCGAGGGCGACGACGTCGTCACCCTTGAGACGCGCGGCGTGGGCGAGGCCGACGGCGTGCGGCAGCTGGGTGGCGAGCGGGGTGCACAGGGGGGCGACGCGGTGGGTGTGGGGGTCGTATCCCGAGTGCCAGTCGCCGCGCAGCAGGGTGAGGGCCTGGACGGGGTCGAGCCCGCGGACGACGGCGGCCAGGGTGTCGCGGTAGCTGGGGAACAGCCAGTCCCGGTCCTGGAGCACCAGACCGGCGGCGACCTGGCAGGCCTCCTGCCCGGTGGAGGAGGGGTAGACGGCCAGCCGGCCCTGCCGGGTGAGGGCGGTGGCCTGCGTGTTGTAGCGACGGCCGCGCACCAGCTCGCGGTGGAGCCGGGTCAGCAGATCGGGCGAGATGTCGGCGGCAGCCGCGGTGCCCAGCAGGCGGTACGGTTCCGCGCCGGGCAGCAGCGGCGCCGCGTCGGCTCGGGGATGCCAGGCGGGCGGGGGAGCGGGCCGGTAGCCACCGGGCTGCTCAAGGACCGTCATGACGCGACCTCCAGGCGGGCAGACAGCTGGAAGGGTGCGGGGCGCGCCGTGTGGCGCCCCCTCTCCCTACCGATTGTTCGGTCGCTAACGCATTTTGGCTACAGGAGACCCAAGCCTGTGGACAAACGGTTCTGCACAACATGAGATGAAGACAGGTCGTCCACCAAGGGGAGGCGTAGCGGTATGCAGGGCGAACAGATGGCCAATCCGGACGGCAGACTCCCCGCGCGTGAGCTGGACTCCATCGACCGCGACATCCTGCGTCTGCTCCAGACGGACGGCCGCGCCTCCATACGCTCCGTAGCCGACCAGGTACATGTTTCGCGGGCCAACGCCTACGCCCGGATCAACCGCCTCATCGACGACGGTGTGATCCGCGGCTTCAGCGCCCGGGTGGACCAGGAGCGGGCCGGGCAGGGGGCGTCCGCGTACATCACGCTGAAGATCGTCCAGAACTCCTGGCGCACCGTGCGCGACCAGCTCAAAGAGCTTCCCGGGGCGGCCCACATCGCCCTGGTCAGCGGAGATTTCGATGTGCTGCTGCTGGTGCACACCGCGGACAACCGCTCGCTGCGCGAGCTGGTCCTCACCCGGATCCAGGCCATACCGGAGGTGCTGAGCACCCGGACGCTGCTGGTCTTCGAGGAGACGGAGCTCGATACGGAGCGATAGCCGGGTCCGGCGCGGGCGGGGAGCCCTACGGGGTGTCCCCGCCCTGCGGGCGCAGGCCCGCGAAGGCCGTCCGCACCACGGCGTCGGCCACCTCGCCGGAGGTCACGGACCCGCCGCGGCCCGGCCGGTACCACTCCGCAATGGAATTGATCATGCCGAAGAGCAGCCGGGTGGCCAGCCGGGCGTCCACATCGGCGCGCAGGTCGCCGTCGGCTGCCGCCTGCTTGAGCAGTTCGGCGACCTCGTGGTCGAACTCCCGCCGCCGCTCCATGGCCCACCGCTCGGTGTCCGTGTTGCCCCGGACGCGCAGCAGCAAGGTGACGTAGGGCAGCTCCGCCATCAGCACTTCGACGGTCCGCCGGGCCACGTACTCCAGCCGTTCGACGGCCCGGCCGCCGCTCGCGGCCGGCTCCTGGAGGATGCCGAACAACTCGTCCAGGGCGCGGCTCAGAGCCAGCCGGAGCAGCTCTTCCTTGCCCTTCACATGGTGGTAGATGGACGACTTGGAGATGCCGGCGGCGTGGGAGAGATGCTCCATGGACGTGCCGTCGTAGCCGCGCTCGTTGAACACCTCGACGGCAACCGCGAGCAGCGATTCGGGCGTATAGGTGTCGCGCTTGGCCATGGTCATGGTGAGAGCAGCCTTTCCTCGGCGGCGGCACGCCGCATCAGGGCCTGGGACGGTGCGTAGCGGCCGGTCGGCCAGGCCTCATGGAGGTTCCGCAGGGTGTCGCGCACCCAGGGGGCGCCGAGTTCGCGTCCCCAGTGCAGCGGTCCGCGCGGGTAGTTCACCCCGGAGCGCATGGCGGTGTCGATGTCCTCCGGGCTTGCCACGCCCCGGGCGGCGGCGTCCTCGGCGAAGTCCACGAGCATCGCGACGGTGCGGGCCACGATCATGCCCGGGAGGTCCTGGACGACGCTGACCCGCTTCCCGAGCGCCTGGAACAGACCGATCGCGGACCGTACGGACTCCGGGGAGGCGGCCTCGGACGGCGCGAGGGCGACGCGGGCGGCGGTCCGGTAGTCCAGCGCCAGATCGAAGCGGATACAGCCGGCGAAGGGGTCCGTGCCGGCGGGCGAACCGTCGGTCAGGGACAGCCGGGTGCCGTCCGGGAGGGCGAGGTATCCCGCGGCGTGCCCTGTCGCCGCCGCCCCCGGCGCTTCGACGGGTTCGCGGATCACCGTGATGCCCGCCTCCGCGATGAGCTCGGCAAGCTCGTCGGCGGGCCCCAGATGACCGTGGAGGGCGACCTTCTCGGGGGCCTCGTGAGGCTCGGCGGTGTGCGGTGCGGGGCGCTCGGCGCCCTCTGCGTAGTCGAACCAGCCGTGGCCCGCCTTGCGCCCGTGCCGTCCGGAGGCGACGAGCTGCCGCTGGGCGAGGGACGGGGTGAATTTCGGATCGTGGAACAGCGCTTCCCAGACGGAGCGGGTGACGGCCTCATTGACGTCCTGGCCGATCAGGTCGGTCAGCTCGAAGGGGCCCATCCTGAACCCGCCGGACTCGCGCAGCACGGCATCGATGGTGGCCGGGTCGGCGCCGCCCTCCTCTTGGATCCGGAAGGCTTCGGCGTAGAAGGGGCGGGCGAGGCGGTTGACGATGAATCCAGGGGTGTCGGCGCAGCGCACCGGGGTCTTCCCCCAGGCGGCGACGGTGTCGTACGCACGGTCGGCGGCGGCCTCGTCCGTGGCGGCGCCCCGGACGACCTCGACCAGCGGCAGCAGCGGCGCGGGGTTGAAGAAGTGCAGACCGACGAGGCGGCCGGGGTGGCGCAGGGCGCCCGCGACGGCCGTCACGGAGAGGGAGGAGGTGTTGGTGGCGAGCAGACAGCGGTCGGAGACGACGGATTCGAGGGCAGTGAACAGCTGTTGTTTCGCGCCGATCTCCTCAAGGATCGCCTCGATGGCCAGATCCGCGTCGGCCAGGTCGGTGAGCCCGGCGACCGGCGCGAGCCGGCCGAGAGCCGCGTCACGGTCCGCGGCCGGGAGACTGCCCTTGCCGACCAGCCGGTCGAGGCGGGCGGCGATGGCGTCCACGGCCCGGGCGGCCCGGCCGGGCGCGGCGTCATAGAGCCGCACGGGGTGGCCGGCGACCAGCGCCACCTGGGCGATTCCCCGGCCCATGGTGCCGGTGCCGATGACGGCGACGGTGCTGGTGCGCGCCGTACCCCGGTCGATCTCAGTCATGCCGCTCATCCTCTCGGACGAAGTTGTCCACAGGTTCTGCCAGGCCCTCTTGTCCCGACCGATCGTTCGGTTAATCTAACTCTGTCACCCTTCCCAGCCCAGCCCCAGCTCGACGAGGAGTTGGTCAGTCGTGACCACCGCACTCACCACAGCGCAATTGACCGAGACGCACCGCCCCACCCTCGACCAGGCCCTGGAGGCTATCCGTACCCGGGCGTACTGGTCCCCGCACCCGGAGCACCCGAAGGCGTACGGCGGCGAGGAGCGGGGCGGGCGCGCCAGCCTCGGCGTCGCCGAGGGCCAGGCCGCGTTCGAGGCGCTGCGCGGCAAGCGCATCGACCTGGACCAGCCGGGCACGGACGGCTGGACGGGCTCCGAGGTCTCGCCGTACGGCATCGAGATGGGCATGGAGTATCCGCACCCGGATATCGAGGTGCTCCTCCCGGCGATGCGGGCGGGATTGCCCGCCTGGCGGGATGCCGGGCCCGAGGCGCGGGCCATGGTGTGCCTGGAGATTCTGGCCCGAATCGGCGCCCGCTCGCACGAGTTCGCCCAGGCCGTGATGCACACGAGCGGGCAGGCGTACATGATGGCCTTCCAGGCGGGCGGCCCGCACGCACAGGACCGCGGCCTGGAGGCGGTGGCGTATGCGTTCGCCGAGCAGACCCGCACGCCGGACGCCGCGGACTGGTCCAAGCCGCAGGGCAAGCGCGATCCGCTGCGGCTGCGCAAGACGTTCACGGCCGTCCCGCGCGGTATCGCCCTGCTGATCGGCTGCAACACCTTCCCGACCTGGAACGGGTACCCGGGTCTCTTCGCCTCGCTCGCCACCGGCAATCCGGTGCTGGTCAAGCCGCATCCGCAGGCCGTGCTGCCGCTCGCGCTGACCGTCCAGGTGGCGCGGGAGGTGCTCGGGGAGGCGGGCTTCGACCCCAATCTGGTGGCGCTCGCCGCCGAGCGGCCGGACGAGGGGATCGCCAAGGTCCTCGCCGTGCGCCCCGAGATCCGCCTGATCGACTACACGGGCTCGACCGCCTTCGGCGACTGGCTGGAGACCCACGCCCGCCAGGCCCAGGTCTTCACGGAGAAGGCCGGGGTCAATACGGTCGTGATCGACTCCACGGACGACTACCAGGGCATGCTGGCCAATCTGGCCTTCTCCCTGTCCCTGTACAGCGGCCAGATGTGCACCACCCCGCAGAATCTGCTGATCCCCCGTGAAGGCATCGCCACGGACGCCGGGCCCAAGTCGTACGACGAGGTGGTGGCCGATCTGGCGGCGGCGGTCGACGGGCTGCTCGGCGACGATGTGCGGGCGGGCGCGCTGCTGGGCGCCATCGTGGGCCCGCGGGTCCAGGAGCGGCTGGAGGCCGCGCCGGGGCTCGGCGGGGTCGCCCTCGCCTCCCGCGCGGTCACCCACCCCGACTTCCCGGGCGCCACGGTCCGCACCCCGCTGATCGTGAAGGCGGACGGGGCCCGGAAGTTCGGGGAGGCGGCCGACGCGGACGCCCCCTATCTCGCCGAGTGCTTCGGCCCGGTGTCCTTCGCCGTCGCCGTCGGCTCGACGGCGGACGCGGTCGGGCTGCTGCGCCGGACCACCCGGGACAAGGGCGCGATGACGGTCGGCGCGTACACCACGTCGCCGGAGGTGGAGCGTCTGATCGAGGAGGCGTGTCTGGAGGAGTGCGCCCAGCTGTCGCTCAATCTGACCGGCGGGGTGTATGTGAACCAGACCGCGGCCTTCTCGGACTTCCATGGCTCGGGCGGCAATCCGTCGGCCAACGCGGCGCTGTGTGACGGCGCGTTCGTGGCGAGCCGGTTCCGGATGATCGAGGTCCGGCGCCCGGCGTAACCGCGGGGGCCGCGCCCGCGCGGCGGGTCAGTCGACCGCCGCGTGGGCGCGTCTACCGCGTGCTCGGCGGGACCGGGGCGGTTCCTGCCCAGTGGAACAGGGCCATGGCCACGCTGGTAGCCAGGTTGTAGCTGGACACCTGGGGTCGCATGGGAAGTGCCACCAGCCTGGTGGCCTGCTTCCGCAGCTCCGGCGAGATGCCATGCCGCTCCGAGCCGAACGCGAGCAACGCGTCATCGGGGATGGCCACAGACCGGATGTCCTCCCCCTCCGGGTCCAGGGCATACAGCGGGCCGGGTGGAAGGGCGTCGACCGGTAGCCGTTCGACCGCGGTGGCGAAGTGAAGACCCGCACCCGAGCGCACGGCATTCGGGTGCCACGGGTCGATATCACCGGTCGTGACCACACCCGCGGCTCCGAATCCGGCAGCAAGCCGGACGACGGCCCCGACGTTCCCGAGGTTGCGGGGGTTGTCCAGGACGACGACCGGTGCCGACCGGGGCCGGCCGGACAGGTCGTCCAGATTCGCCTGACTACTACGCCTGACCGCCAGAGCGGCGATCCCTGTGGGATGCACTCGGAGAACGAGACCACGAAAGGTCTGCTCTGGCACCTCAACGACCAGATCCGTGATCACGTCGGTCAGGTCGTCGGCCAGCTCGGCCGCGAGAGCCGTGACGGCGGCCTTGTCGCTCGTGACGGCAACACGCACGTCCGCACCGAATCGAAGGGCATGCTTCAGCGCGTGGAAGCCGTCGAGCAGGACGGTCTCAGGGGCGGTCGCGCGCCACTGCCGTACGGCCTTCATGGCCTCGTCGTCGCTCATGCCCACAGGGTACGGGCCAGGGCCGCGACCAGGTGTTTCGTCATCCGCTGACGCGGGCAGCCCGGCCGGTCACAGCAAGAGTCGTTGTCAGCGCGGAGTGGAACGCGCCTGCTGCGCGTTGCTCCGCGCGATGTGAGTCGTGGGGTGGTCGTCGCCGAGGACCCGGATGCTGTGGGTGAGGTTCTGCTCGAACATCGGGATGGCCCGGTCCAGATCCCCCACCGACTCGTAGGCGCGCGCAAGGTTGTTACGGGAGATCAGGGTGTCGGGATGATCGTCGCCGAGGATCCGCTGCCGGTCGGTGAGGTTCCGCTCGTAGATCGGGATGGCGCGGTCCAGGTTCCCGGCCGCCCGGTAGGCGCCCGCGAGACTGTTGCGGGAGGTCAGGGTGTCAGGGTGGTCGTCGCCGAGGATCCGCTGCCGGTCGGTGAGGTTCCGCTCGAACATCGGGATGGCCCGGCCCAGATCCCCCACCGACTCGTAGGCGCGCGCAAGGTTGTTACGGGAGGTCAGGGTGTTGGGATGATCGTCGCCGAGGACCCGGACGTAGTCGGTGAGGTTCCGCTCGTAGATCGGGATGGCCCGGCCCAGATCTCCCACCGCCCGGTAGGCGCCCGCAAGGTTGTTACGGGCGATCAGGGTGCTGGGGTGGTCCTCGCCGAGGATCCGCTGCCGGTCGGTGAGGTTCCGCTCGTAGATCGGGATGGCCCGGTCCAGGTCCCCCGCCGCCCGGTAGGCGCCCGCGAGACTGTTGCGGAAGGTCAGGGTGTCGGGGTGGTCCTCGCCGAGGACCCGGGCGCTGTCGGTCAGGTTCCGCTCGTAGATCGGGATGGCCCGGCCCAGATCCCCCACCGCCCGGTAGGCCCCCGCAAGGTTGTTACGGGCGGCCAGGGTGCTGGGGTGGTCCCCGCCGAGGATCCGAGTGCTGTCGGTGAGGTTCCGCTCGCGCATCGGGATGGCCCGGCCCAGATCCCCCGCCGACTCGTAGGCGCCCGCAAGGTTGTCGCGGGAGGCCAGGGTGCTGGGGTGGTCCCCGCCGCAGAGGCGTGTTGATGTGGTGGCCGAGCGGTGTGCGTACCGGGTGGCTTGGGGGAGCCGGCCCTGGCTGAGCAGGAATCGTGACGCGTTGTACAGGATGAACTCGGTGTCGACGGTGTCTGTGTCGGGGTGGGTGTGGGTGAGGTAGGCGTCGATGTGAGGGAGCAGGGCTCGCCAGCCGGGCCATTCGGTGATGTGGGTCGTCGGGGTGTGGGGGAGCGCGTCGCGGATCAAGCCTTCCGCGGTGGATTTGGCTTCGCTGATGGCCTGTTCGGTGCGGTGGGGGTCGTCAGGATCAGGGGTCCGGGCGACGGCCTGGACCAGGCGGTGGGTGGCGGCGGTGCTCTCCGTAAGGGTGATCATGCTGAAGTCATTGAGGAGGGCGAGGGCATCGGCGTCCGCGTCTTCCTCGTCGGTCGTGCCGCTGAGGAGGTCGCGGGGTATGTCGTGGGGAGCGAACCAGGCCATGACGCGTAGCAGGTGGATGGCCAGTGGGTCGCGTTCGGCGATGGTGTCGAGGGTGACGCGCCAGGTGCGGGCGATGGTGGTGCTGTGGGGGTCGCCGTTGCCGGGGGTGTTGAGCATCCGGGCTGCTTGGGCGCGGAAGCGCTGGAGGTATCCGGTGTAGGTGGTCCGGGTGCGGCGGATGTATGCGCCTGCTTGTTCAAGAGCCAGGGGAAGGTGGCCAAGTTCGTCGGTCAGTTCCTCGGCGGCCGAGTACTCCTCAGGGTCCTCCCGCCCGGCAAGTTGGTGCAGCAGGCTGGTGGCGGCTGAGGGGGTGAGGACCTCCAGGTGCAGGGGCTGGGCGGCCAGTTGGTCCCAGCCGTGGGTGAGGCGGCTGGTGATGAGGTGGTCGCCGCCGCTGAGTCTGGCGAGGTACGGGGCGAGGTGGTCGGGGTGGGTGGCGTTGTCGAAGATCAGGAGCCATCCGGGGTGGGTGTCCAGCCAGGCCAGGGCCCATTCGGCCAGGGCCGCGCCGGTAGTGGCGCCGGTATGGAGACCGGGGTTGAGCCGAGCGGTGAGCTGGGCCAGAGAATCGGTGATGGTCTCGGGTGTCTCGGCGTTGATCCACCAGACCGCGGCGTAGCCGGTGCGGTGGTGGTGGGCGAAGTGCAGAGCCAGGGTGGACTTCCCGACTCCGCCGAGCCCGGACATCGCCTGCGTGACGACGTGCGCGGCGGCCCGCGCATGCCGGGGCCGTAGAGCCTGCTCCACGGTGGCCATCTCCGCCTCACGACCGACGAACCGGTGGCTGGCGGGCCGTGGCAGGTTGTGCAGCCCCCGGGGGCCGGACACGTCGGCCGGCGGCGGCAGGATCAAGGGAGCCTGGACAGTTGTGTCACCGGTGAAGATGGAGCCGTGATTGGTTCCCACAGCTGGTGACCGGGCTCCCGATGTGGCGGGCCCAGGCGTCTGCGGCGACGCGCTTCGCGGAAAGGCTTCGGTCATGCTGCGGCCTCAGATGGTGGAGTCGCCGGTGCTGATGGTGCCGTAGTTGTTCTGGACGGCCGGTGACCTCTCCCCTGACGTGGTGATGGTGACCGTGGTTGGCGCGGCGGGTCGCGCCCATCCGGCGATGTCAGCAGCGATACCCGGGTGCGCCGTCAGCAGGCGGCGGACCTGCACTCGGAGCACCGCGGCCAGGTCGGCGTCATCGGGAGCGTCGGCCAGATCGCAGACGGTGCCGGCGAGGGCTTCCTGTTCGGCCGTCGTCTCGGTGCCGGGAGTGTCGCGACCGGTGAGGCGTCGCAGGATGCGTTGTCCGAACGAGACGGTGGCATCGGCGGCGTCGCTCTCGACGCGGGCCAGTACCGCGGTTCCGTAGGCGGTGATGGCTGTGGTGGCGTACGGAGCGAGATCCTGCGCGAGCTGGACCACGTCTACGGACATGGCGGCATCCCCCTGAGTGTCACAAGCCGCTGGCATCCCGGTACACGGCGGCATGACGGACAACCCAGCGTAGCCAACGGACGGCGGCATGACCCTGGTCGTACTGGGCCGGATCCTGGGGGCGGGTCTCGCCGCTCAGCCGATGAGAGTACGGGCCGGAGGCTCCTCGCCGCTCTCCCGCTCCCGCCGGCCCGGCAGCCGGACGGCGCGCGCCGCCACCCGGTCACGGGCCCGGCCCACCCGCGCACCGGCCCAGCGCAGGAAGTTGCTCGGCAGGAACACCGAGTCGGCCGCGATCGCGGCGAGCGAGAAGAAGGGCAGCCCCAGCATCACGGCGATGCCGAGGTGCTCCAGCATCAGCAGGACGAGCATCGCGTTCTTCACCCGCCGGTTCAGCAGGGTGAAGGGGAAGGCGACCTGCACGATGACCGTGCCGTAGGTCAGCACCATGACCAGCGTGCCGCTGGCGGCCATGGCCGAGGCGAGGCCGGGCCAGGGCGAGAAGTAGTCCAGATGCAGCGGGTAGTAGAGCGCGGTGCCGTCCTGCCAGCGCGAGCCCTGCACCTTGTACCAGCCGGCCGAGGCGTAGAGCAGACAGGCCTCGGCCATGATCACCAACAGTGCGCCGTTGTGTGCCAGATGGGCGAGCACCTCCATGACGGTGCGCGGCTCCCCCGGTGCGTAGCGCCGTACGAGCCACCAGCCGGCCTGGACGAGCCACAGCCCCCACAGGACCGTGGCCCAGCCCAGCCCGGGGAGGGGGCCGTCGGCCGTCCAGAAGAGCCGGGCGCCGGTGAACAGCTGCGCCCAGAGCAGGGCGGATCCGGTGACGGCCCACAGCACGATCCCGGCCGTATCCCGCGGCGGCTCCTCCGGGCCCCGGTCCTCCTGGCCCCGGTCCTCCTGGCCCTCCTGGTCCGGCCGGGCGGCGCTCTCCTGGTCCGCGCGGGCCGCGTGGCGCGCCGCCCGCCGGGCGTCCAGGGACCACACCTGCCCGCACCGGGTCAGCACCAGGTAGAGCGCCATCAGATGGACGAGGTTGTCGCCGCCGTCCCCCACGAAGATGCTGCGGTTCTGCAGGGACAGCACCCCGAGCATGAACAGCACCGACATGGTGCGGGTGCGCCAGCCGAGCAGCAGCAGCGCGCTGGAGACGAGGGCGAGGGTGTAGACGATCTCGAACCACACGACGCTGTCGGACCACATGAGCGCGCTGAAGGCGTGGTTGCCGTCGATCAGCCGGTCGGCCATGTCCCAGTTCCAGGGGCCGTCGGGGCCGTACAGCTCCCGGCGGTGGGGCCATTCGCGCACCAGGAAGAGCAGCCAGGTGAAGGAGAAGCCGATGCGCACCACGGCGCTCTGGTAGAGGCCGAGCGCGGAGCCGGTGACGCGGGCGTGGCCACGGGTCACGGCGGTCCGGAGGCGGGCGGAGAGGGTCACCGGCGCTCCGCCTCCGGGAGGTCGTCGGAGGTCACCGTCCACCACGGCAGGTTCCGGTAGACCGTCGTGGTGTCGGTCTTCTCCTCACCCCAGGGCGGCGCGGCCAGCGGTGTGGTCGCGGACCGTACCTGTATTCGCTCCACAGCCCCGCCGTCCTCGTCCCGGCCGAAGCGGAGCATCACGATCCGGCGGATGTACTGCTCGGAGAGGTTGCCGCGCATCCCGTTCGGCCGCTCCTGTGCGTCATGCGAGCTGACGTAGAACTCCCAGGCGCGGCGCAGTTCGTTCTGCTGGGTGTGGCTGGGCAGCAGATTGTGGTGGATGGCCGCCCCGTCCTGTGCGGAGAGGTTTCTCCAGCCGGTGGTCGCGGTGCCGCCCTCGGGTGTACGGATCTCGGCGCGTGCCTGTACCGCGACGTTCTGCTGGAGCGGATTGGGGGCGAAGAGCTTCCAGTTCCGCTCGAACTCGGGATAGACGTAGTCGTCGATCGCCGCGCCGTGCCGCTCGCTGAGGGTGTTGGGCGGCGCGACGTTCAGAAAGGCCATCGCGAGGTGAAGGGCCGCGGCGACCGCGACGGCCGCGATCCCCACCGCGACGATCAGCTGTGACGGCAGCGAGAGCGCGGCGACCCGTCCCGCCGCCTCGTCGGCCGGCTCCGTCTGCGCCATACCCCGCCCCGCTCCCGATGGTCCCGGTCCTCGCGCACACCAGGGCGGCTGCGCGCCCCCGCGGCCCTACGCCCGGAACGGTACCCATGGGAACCACCCGGCACAGCGTCCTCAGCGTTATCCACAGGCTTGACACCCTACGTGCCGCCAGCACACCATTGAACCGAACGATCGGTCGGTCGGCTGGCCGGTCGGTGGCGACGGCGGCGAAGGGGCTTCGCATGACGACCATGGCGGCGGAGGCGGGGGTATACGAGGCGGAGTTCGACGCCACCCTGGCCGCGGACGAGCGCATCGAGCCGCGCGACTGGATGCCCGATGACTACCGGGCGTCGCTGGTCCGGCAGATGGCCCAGCACGCCCACTCCGAGATCATCGGCATGCTGCCGGAGGCCAACTGGATCGCCCGCGCCCCCTCGTTGCGCCGCAAGGCGATCCTGATGGCGAAGGTCCAGGACGAGGCGGGCCACGGCCTGTATCTCTACAGCGCGGCCGAGACCCTGGGCACCAGCCGGGGCGAGCTGCTCGACAAGCTGCACTCGGGCCGCCAGAAATACTCGTCGATCTTCAACTACCCCACGCTGACCTGGGCCGACGTCGGCGCCATCGGCTGGCTGGTGGACGGTGCCGCGATCACCAACCAAGTCCCGCTCTGCCGCTGCTCCTACGGTCCTTACGCCCGCGCGATGGTCCGGATCTGCAAGGAGGAGTCCTTCCACCAGCGCCAGGGATATGAGTTGCTGCTGGCCCTGAGCCGGGGCACCGAGGCACAGCACGCCATGGCGCAGGACGCGGTGGACCGCTGGTGGTGGCCGTCGCTCATGATGTTCGGCCCGCCGGACGACGCATCGGCCCACTCCGCCCAGTCGATGGCCTGGAAGATCAAGCGCCATTCGAACGACGAGCTGCGCCAGCGCTTCGTCGACATCTGCGTCCCACAGGCCGAGTCGCTCGGCCTCACCCTCCCCGACCCCGAGCTGCGGTGGAACGAGGAGCGGGAGCATTACGACTTCGGCCCGATCGACTGGGAGGAGTTCCGGGAGGTGCTGCGGGGCAACGGCCCGTGCAACGCCGAGCGGATGTCCCAGCGGCGCCGGGCCCATGAGGAAGGCGCCTGGGTGCGCGAGGCCGCCGCCGCGTTCGCGGCCAAGCACGGGAAGGCACAGGCATGAGCGACAGTCCAAGCGGAGAGTGGCCGCTGTGGGAGGTGTTCGTGCGCAGCAGGCGCGGGCTGTCGCACACCCACGCCGGATCCCTGCACGCGCCGGACGCCGAGATGGCCCTGCGCAACGCCCGCGATCTGTACACCCGGCGCTCGGAAGGCGTATCGATCTGGGTGGTGCCGTCCGCGGAGATCACCGCCTCGTCTCCAGACGAGAAGGCCCCGTTCTTCGATCCGGCCGCCGACAAGCCCTACCGCCATCCCACCTTCTACGAGATCCCGGAAGGGGTGCGGCACCTGTGACCGCGGCCCTCGCCCTGGGCGACGACGCGCTGGTGCTCTCCCACCGACTGGGGGAGTGGGCCGGGCACGCCCCCGTGCTGGAGGAGGAGGTCGCGCTCGCCAATATCGCCCTCGATCTGCTCGGCCAGGCCCGGGTGCTGCTCTCCCTGGCCGGCGACGAGGACGAGCTGGCGTATCTGCGCGAGGAGCGGGCGTTCCGCAACGTCCAGCTCGTCGAGCAGCCGAACGGTGACTTCGCCCACACCATCGCCCGCCAGCTCTACTTCTCCACCTATCAGGAGCTGCTGTACGAGCGGCTGGCGCGGGGCACCGGCCCCTTCGCACCCCTCGCCGCCAAGGCGGTCAAGGAGGTGGCCTACCACCGCGACCACGCCGAGCACTGGACCCTGCGGCTCGGCGACGGCACGGCCGAGAGCCATGAGCGGATGGGGCGCGGGCTGGAGGCGCTGTGGCGGTTCACCGGGGAGCTGTTCGCGCCGGTCGAGGGGTGCGAGGTGGAGTGGGACGCCCTGCACACGCAGTGGCTGGACCGCGTCGGCTCCGTCCTGGGCCGCGCCACCCTGGCCATGCCCGAGGGGCCGCAGCGGAGCTCCTGGGCGGCCGGCGCCGGGCGCCAGGGCATCCATACCGAGCCGTTCGGCCCGATGCTCGCCCAGATGCAGCATCTGCACCGCAGCCATCCGGGGGCGACATGGTGACGCCCACGCCCCACGCCCCCCGCACCACCCCGCTCGAAGAGGAGCTGCGGCGGCTGGCCGGATCCGTCCCGGACCCCGAGCTGCCGATGGTGTCCCTGGCCGAGCTGGGCGTGGTGCGCGGGCTGCGGATCCTGGCGCCGGGCCGGGTCGAGGTCGAGCTGACCCCCACCTACACCGGCTGCCCCGCGCTGGAGTCGATGGCCGCCGATATCGAGCGGGTGCTGCACGAGCGGGGCATCCCCGAGGTGGCGGTCCGCACGGTCCTCTCCCCGCCGTGGACCACGGACGCGATCAGCGCCGAGGGCCGCCGCAAGCTCGCGGAGGCCGGCATAGCGCCGCCCTCGCCGGGCCGCGCGGCGGCGGGCGGCCCGGTCGCCGTCGCGCTCGCGGTGCGCTGCCCGCACTGCGGCTCGACCGAGACCACCTTGCTGAATCGCTTCTCCTCCACCGCCTGCAAGGCGCTGCGCCGCTGCGAGGCGTGCCGCGAACCGTTCGACCACTTCAAGGAGTTGTGATGGCCGCAGAAGCGGTGGTGCGGGCCACGCCCGGTCATGGCGCGTTCCACCCGCTGCGGGTGGCGGCCGTCGACCGGCTCACCGATGACGCGGTGGCCGTCACCCTGCGGGTGCCGCCCGGGCTGCGCGAGGCATTCCGCTTCGCCCCGGGGCAGCACATCGCGGTGCGGCGGTTCGCGGACGGCGCGGAGATCCGGCGGACGTACTCGATCTGCACACCGGGCCCGGGCGGCGAGGGACCGGAGTTCCTGCGGGTCGGGGTGCGGCTGGTGGAGGGCGGCGCGTTCTCGACGTATGCCCTCAAGGAGCTGGCGGTCGGCGAGGTCGTGGAGGTGATGGCCCCGGCCGGCCGGTTCGTCCTCGCCCCCAGGCCCGGGCACTTCGCCGCGGTCGTCGGCGGCAGCGGCATCACGCCCGTGCTGTCCATCGCCACGACGCTGCTCAGCCGGCAGCCCGCGGCCCGCTTCTGTCTGATCCGCAGCGACCGCACCGCCGCCTCGACGATGTTCCTGGAGGAGGTCGCCGACCTCAAGGACCGCTGGCCCGACCGGTTCCAGCTGGTGACCGCGCTCTCCCAGGAGGAGCAGCAGACCGGGCTGGTGTCCGGGCGGCTCGACGAGGAGCGGCTGACCGGGCTGCTCCCCGCGCTGCTGCCGGTGCGATCGGTGGACGGCTGGTTCCTGTGCGGGCCATACGGGCTGGTGCGCGCCGCCGAGCGGGCGCTGCGCGGTCTCGGCGTCGCCCGCGGCCGGGTCCACCAGGAGATCTTCCATGTCCAGACGGGCTCCGGCGAGGACGTCTCCCCCGCGCCGGCCGCCGCCGCGTCGCACAGCTCGGTGACGGCGACCCTGGACGGGCGGTCGGGCACCTGGCCGGTGCGGGACGGGGAGCCGCTTCTGGAGACCGTGCTGCGCAACCGCGCGGACGCGCCGTACGCCTGCAAGGGCGGGGTGTGCGGGACCTGCCGGGCGTTCCTGGTCTCCGGCGAGGTGCGGATGGACCGGAACTTCGCGCTGGAGCCGGACGAGGTGGAGGCGGGCTATGTGCTGGCCTGTCAGGCCCATCCGGTCGGCGAACGGGTGGAGTTGGACTTCGACCGCTGAGGGCCGGGCCGTTCCGGGCGTGTTCCCTTCTTGTATAACCTGTTCCATCTTGACCGGCCGTCGGACACAGCCGCGGCGCGGGAGGACGGACAGTGGACTTCACCTCCACCGAGGAGCAGCAGGCAGCCGTCCAGGCGGCGAAGGCCGTCTTCTCCTCCGTCGCCCCGGTCGGCGTGCCCAGCCCCGCGATGACCCCCGGCGCCGTCGCCGACGACATCGACCGGGCGCTGTGGCACCGGCTCGGGCAGGCCCTCGGGCCGCTGCGGCGCGGACCGGCCAGGCGCCCCTGGAGCACATGGCGCCCCTAGAGCCCCTAGAGCACGAAGGCCCCTTCGGCAGTGTCGTCGGGGCCGGCCACCATCGGGCGGCCCGCAGCGTCCCAGGCGAGCATCCCGCCGTCCACATTCACCGCGTCCAGACCCTGCGCGACCAGATACTGCGTCACCTGCGCGGACCGCCCGCCGACCCGGCACACCACATGCACCCGCCGCTCGCCGACCGCCTCGGTCAGCTCACCGAACCGGGCGACGACCTGGCCCATGGGGATGTGCAGAGCGCCTTCGGCATGCCCGGCAGCCCACTCGTCGTCCTCCCGGACGTCCAGCAGAAAGCCGTCGGCCGGCACCGCCGCGGCCTCCATCTCGGGAAGCTGGGCAAAACGCATCACACACACCTCTCACACGACATCAGCAGCCAGAGAAAACCTACTACCGCGCGAGCTCCGCCAGCCGGGCCTCCTTCTCGGCGGCCTGGGTCAGCAGCTGCTCGGCGATCTCGTCCAGCAGCCGGTCCGGATCCTCAGGAGCCATTTTGATCATCGCGCCGATCGCGCTCGACTCCAGCTCGGCGGCGGCCGCGGCCAGCATCTCCTTGCGCTCGGCCAGCCACTCCAGCCGGGCGTACAGCTCCTCGCTGCGGCTCGCCCGCCGCTCCGGCGGCGGCGGGCCGGCCGCCCACTCCTCGGCCAGCGCCCGCAGCGTCTCCACGTCCCCGGCCGCATAGGCCGCGTTGACCCGCACGATGAACGCGCCGCGCCGCTCCCGCTCGGCCTCCTCCTCGGCCAGGTCCGGATGGGCCTTACGGGCCAGCTCCCGGTAGATCCGGCGGGCCTCCTCGCTCGGCCGCACCCGCGGCGGCGGCTGCACCGGCCGCTCGGTGAGCATGGCGGCCGCCTCCGGCGAGAGACCCTCCGAGTCGATCCAGCCGTTGAACAGCTCTTCCACGCCCGGCATGGGCAGGACCAGCCCCCGCGCCTCACGGGCCTTCCGGATGTCCTCGGGGTCGCCGGTACGGGCCGCGACCGCCTCGGCGATCAGCGCGTCCAGCTCGTCGAGGCGCGAGTACATCGGCCCGAGCCGCTGATGGTGGAGCCGGGAGAAGTTCTCCACCTCCACCCGGAAGGTCTCCACCGCGATCTCGAACTCGATCAGCGCCTGCTCGGCCGCCCGCACCGCCCGCTCAAGGCGCTCGGCGGCCCGCGCCTCCTCCTCGGACCGGGACTCCTCGGACCGGGACTCCTCGGACGGGATCTCCTCGGACCGGGACTCCTGCGACCGGTCGTGCGATTCCGCCTGGGGCTCCGCCTCCGACACCGACTGCTGTGCCTGCTGCTGCGCTTCCGGGTTCGTCACCCGCTCAGCCTACGTCCGGTGGCCGGGGGCGACGGAACCTCGCACCCCTGTCACGGCTCACACCCCCAGCTCGGCCGCTATCCGCCCGGCGCGCACCGCCGCGACCAGCTCGGAGTGGTCCGCCTCCGTACGGTCCGCGTACGCCACCGCGAAGGCGGCCACGGCCTCGTCCAGCTCCTCGTTCTTGCCGCAGTACCCGGCCAGCAGCCGCGGATCGGCGCTGTGCGCATGGGCCCGCGCCAGCAGCGCTCCGGTCATCCGCCCGTAGTCGTCCATCTGGTCGGCGGCCAGCGCCGCCGGGTCCACGCTTCCCTTGCGGTTCCGGAACTGCCGCACCTGGTACTGCCGCCCCCGCACGGTGGTCCACCCCAGCAGGATGTCGCTGACCACCTGCATCCGCTTCTGCCCGAGCACCACACGGCGCCCCTCGTGTGTGACATCCGGCACCTCGAAACCGGCCTTCGCCACATACGGCAGCAGCGCGGAGGGACGCGCCTCCTTCACCTGGAGCACCATCGGCTCGCCCCGGTGGTCGAGCAGCAGCACCACATACGACCGGGTCCCCACGCTGCCCGTGCCGACCACCCGGAACGCCACATCGTGCACCTCGTACCGGGCGAGCAGCGGCAGCCGGTCCTCCGGCAGCGTCTCCAGATACTCGCCGAGCGCCGAGGCCACCGCCGCCGCCTCGTCGTCCGGCACCCGGCGCAGCACCGGCGGCGCGCCCACGAAGCGCCGGGCCCCGGGCCGCCCGGATGAGCCCTCCTCGCCGGGCACGGCCTCCGTGGCCCGGGCGGCGAATCGCGCGCTCGTGTTGCGCCGGGCCTTCTCGGAGACCCGCTCCAGCGTCCCGGCCAGATCCTTGGCGTCCGTGTGGGAGACCAGTTCCTCGTCCGCGATCGCGTTCCAGGCGTCGGCCGCCGGGAGCCTGGCCAACAGCCGGACCGTGCGGCGGTAGGCACCGACCGCGTCATGGGCCGCCGCCCGGCAGGTGTCCTCGTCCGCCCCCGCCTCCCGGCCGGCCAGCACCAGCGAGGTGGCGAGCCGCTTCACATCCCACTCCCACGGACCGTGGATGGTCTCGTCGAAGTCGTTGAGATCGATGACCAGACCGCCGCGTGCGTCCCCGTAGAGCCCGAAGTTGGCGGCGTGCGCATCGCCGCACAGCTGTGCTCCGATTCCGGTCACGGGTGTGGCCGCGAGGTC
The DNA here is from genome assembly GCF_040606675.1 of Streptomyces sp. NPDC005393. Lineage (NCBI taxonomy): Bacteria > Bacillati > Actinomycetota > Actinomycetes > Kitasatosporales > Streptomycetaceae > Streptomyces > Streptomyces sp. NPDC005393. Next base: position 21,083 of record NZ_JBEXFG010000016.1, read on the forward strand.
ATGGGCCATCAGCCCGGCCGCCCCGCGCAGAAAGGAGAAGGGGGTGGCGGCCATCCGCCCGACCCGTATCGGCGTCAGCTCCGCCAGCCGCCCGGCGTTCGACCGCTCGACCGCCGCCACCGCGTCCGGCCGGTCCGCGCCCGACGGCGGCTCGGCCTGTGCCGAGCGCGGCACCCGCTTACGCAGCGCCTTGCCCTGCTGCCGGGGTGACGGCCCGTCACCGTGCCACGTGGCGAAGCCCGGCACCGGCGGCAGCCGCCGGGCCACCCCGGCCGCACCCCCGTCGCTCACCTCGGCCCCGTCGCCCGGCTCGCTCCCACCGCTCCGGCCGTCCGTCATCGCGCCCCCCGTTTCCCTCGCGCGTCGCCGGCAACCCCGATCAGCGCCGGCAACCCCCAACAACGCCGACAACGACATCGACTGACCAGACCGTACCGCTCTCCGGGAAACACCGTCAGAGCCTGTGGACAACCGTCCCGACGGGCCCTGCGCACCAGCTCAGCGCCGGAACTGCTCCGGACAGCCGCCGCCTTCCGGCAGATGGTCCTCCGCCCAGCGCGCCAGTTCCTTCAGCGCGGGCTCCAGCGCCTTCCCCGCGTCCGTCAGCCGGTAGGCGACCCGCAGCGGCGGCCCGGCGTCGACCTCCCGCACCACCAGCCCCGCCGCCGCCAGCTCGGTGAGCCGGTCCGACAGCATGCGCTCGCTGATGCCCGGGATGGCCCGCCGAAGCTCGGCGAAGTACGCCCCGCGCTCCGTCAGCACCGCCACGATCAGCCCGGTCCACCGTTTTCCGAAGAGCTCGAAGACCCGCGTGATCTTGCCGTCGACCTGCTTACACGCCTGCTCGCTGCGCTCCTCGTGCCCGCCACCGTCCGCCATGGAATACAGACTACTGCGTTCTCGTTTGGGACTGCGGAAAAGTAAGCTACTGTGCCTTTCCGTAGGTACGTAGGAATTAACTGGTTCCTTCCCGGAGCCCTGGTCATAACGGAGGCATCCCATGCCCACCCTTCTGCACATCGACACCTCGGTCTTCCCCGGCGAAGCCTCCGCTTCCCGCACCGTCGCCGCCAGCTTCCGCAAGGAGTGGGAGGCCCAGCATCCGGACGGCACGGTCATCTACCGCGACCTGGCCGCCGAGCCCCTGCCGCACCTGGACGGCCTCGCCGCGCACGCCGGCTTCATCCCCGCCGACGCCCGCACGCCGAAGCAGCAGGCCGCCTTCGCGCTGCGGGACACCCTGGCCACCGAGCTGGAGCAGGCCGACGCGGTCCTCATCGGCGCCCCGATGTACAACTTCACGATTCCCTCCACCCTCAAGGCGTGGCTGGACCACGTGATCATCATGGGCCGCACCTCGGGCGCGGAGCAGACCACCACCTCGGGCACCCCTGCCGTCGTCGTCGCCAGCCGTGGCGGCGGTTACGGCCCCGGCACCCCGCGGGAGAGCTTCGAGTTCGTCACGACCTACCTGGAGAAGGCACTGAACGGGGCGCTCGGCCTCGAGGTCGAGTTCGTTGTGCCGGAGCTCACGCTGGCCCGTGGCAACCCCGCGATGGCCGACCTGATCGAGCTCTCGGACGCCTCCAAGGCGAAGGCCCACGAGGACGCCGCCGCGAAGGCCAAGGCGCTCGCCGCCCGCTTCGCCGCCTGATCCGGACCGGCACAGGCAGCAGGGGCCTCGTCCAGCGGGCCCGGGGCCTCCCCGCACGGGGAGGCCCCTCAGCCGCCCGCGTCGTCGGGCAAAGGCGAAGCGGGCCCCTCCGAGCGACTTTTGTCACTCTGGAGGGGCCCGCTCCGACTGGTGCGCGAGGGGGGAGTTGAACCCCCACGCCCTTTCGGGCACTGGAACCTGAATCCAGCGCGTCTGCCTATTCCGCCACCCGCGCATGGGTGTTGTCGTTCGGCTGCAGGCCCCGCCCCCCGGATTGATCACTTCGATCGGCCCGGTTCGTGGGGGAGCGCCTTTCGACATCCAGAACATTAGCACGCTGCGGAGGGTGGATTCACACCCGTATCCGATGCCCTCGCCCCCCGCCCGCTCGGAGTCGGTCACGGTTGCGGGACACTGTCGTCAGGGCACCTCTACGATCCTTGTGAGAGGTGACACTGCTCCACAGGGCCAGGAAGGGGAACCACCCGATTTCCCGACGCGTGGATACGATCAGTAAGCAGTACGAGGACGACACTGAGCACGACTGAGGAAGGAGGTGCCCCGTGGGAGTACTGAAGCGCTTCGAGCAGCGTCTCGAGGGTCTCGTGAATGGCACCTTCGCCAAGGTGTTCAAGTCCGAGGTCCAGCCCGTCGAGATCGCGGGCGCGCTCCAGCGTGAATGCGACAACAACGCAACGATTTGGAATCGCGACCGGACCGTCGTCCCCAACGACTTCATCGTCGAGCTGAGCACGGGCGACTACGAGCGGCTGGCCCCGTATTCCGGACAGCTCGGCGACGAGCTGTCCAGCATGGTGCGCGACTACGCCAAGCAGCAGCGTTACACCTTCATGGGCTCCATCAAGGTCCATCTGGAGAAGGCCGACGATCTCGACACCGGCCTCTACCGGGTGCGCAGCCGGACCCTGGCCTCCAGCGAGTCCCAGAGCCCGCAGCAGGCGCCGGGCCGCGGTAGCGCCGGCGCGGCCCAGCAGCGCCCCGGCGGCTACCCCGCCCAGCCCTCGGGTGCGCCTCCGATGCCCTCAGCGCCTCCCGGCGCCCGTCCGGTGCCCCGCACCGGCGGGGCGGGAGCCGGCATCGGCGCGCAGCCGCAGGGCCAGACCCGGCGCTGGATCGAGATCAACAGCACCCGCCACCAGATCTCCCGGCCCACGCTGGTCCTGGGCCGCTCCACCGACGCTGACGTGCGGATTGACGACCCCGGTGTCTCCCGCAGACACTGCGAAATCCGGGTCGGAACACCGCCGACCATCCAGGATCTGGGGTCGACCAACGGCATCGTGGTGGACGGACAGCACACCACGCGCGCTACGCTCCGCGACGGCTCACGCATCGTCGTGGGCAGCACCACCATCGTTTACCGGCAAGCCGAAGGGTGAAGCGGGGGCAATGTCAGAGCTGACCCTCACGGTCATGCGGTTGGGTTTCCTCGCCGTACTGTGGCTGTTCGTCATCGTGGCCATTCAGGTCATCCGTAGCGACCTGTTCGGGACCCGCGTGACCCAGCGCGGTTCGGCGCGCCGCGGCGCCCCCGACCGGCCGCAGCCTCAGCGGCAACAGCAGCAGCCGGCAGCACCGCCGCAGCAGCGCCAGCAGTCGGGCGGCCGCGGCCGCCGTGGGGCCCCCACCAAGCTGGTGGTCTCCGAAGGCACGCTGACCGGCACCACGGTCGCCCTGCAGGGGCAGACCGTCACTCTCGGCCGTGCGCACGATTCAACAATCGTGCTGGACGACGACTACGCCTCCAGCCGGCATGCCAGGATCTACCCGGACCGTGACGGCCAGTGGATCGTCGAGGATCTCGGGTCCACCAATGGCACCTATCTCGACCGGACCCGACTCACCACACCGACACCGATTCCGCTCGGCGCGCCGATCCGTATCGGCAAAACCGTCATCGAGCTGCGGAAGTAGTAGGACCATGACGACCGGAGGGTGGGCAGCGTGGTTGGCAAGGGGCTGTACCCGGAGCCGACGGGCGAGGTGCGCATGAGTCTGTCACTGCGTTTCGCGGCCGGATCGCACAAGGGCATGATCCGGGAGGGCAACGAGGACTCCGGTTACGCCGGTCCCCGGCTGCTCGCCATCGCCGACGGCATGGGCGGCCAGGCCGCCGGCGAGGTCGCCAGCTCCGAGGTGATCTCCACCCTCGTCCAGCTCGACGACGACGTCCCGGGGTCGGACATCCTGACCTCGCTGGGCAGCGCCGTGCAGCGCGCCAACGACCAGCTGCGCGTCATGGTCGAGGAGGACCCCCAGCTGGAGGGCATGGGCACCACGCTCACCGCCCTGCTGTGGACCGGCCAGCGGCTCGGTCTCGTGCACGTCGGCGACTCGCGCGCGTATCTGCTGCGTGACGGTGTGCTCACCCAGATCACCCAGGACCACACCTGGGTCCAGCGCCTCGTCGACGAGGGCCGGATCACCGAGGAGGAGGCGGGCACCCACCCGCAGCGCTCCCTGCTGATGCGCGCCCTGGGCAGCGGCGACCATGTCGAGCCCGATCTGTCCATCCGCGAGGTCCGGGCCGGGGACCGCTATCTGATCTGCTCCGACGGCCTGTCCGGCGTCGTCAGCCACCAGACCCTCGAGGACACCCTCGCCAGCTACCAGGGCCCGCACGAGACCGTGCAGGAGCTCATTCAGCTCGCGCTGCGCGGCGGCGGCCCCGACAACATCACCTGCATCGTCGCCGACGTCCTCGACGTCGACGGCGGCGACACCCTGGCCGGGCAGCTCAACGACACCCCCGTCATCGTGGGCGCGGTCGCCGAGAACCAGATCCCCCTCGGGGACGGCGGCGCCGCGCACACCCCCGCGGGCCGCGCCGCCGAGCTCGGCCGGTCCGTGCCGCAGCAGGGTGACGCGCGGGGCGGCTTCGGGCCGCCCGGCAGCGGCGGTCCGGCCATCGGCGGACCGCCCGAGGGAAGCTTCGGGGCGTATGCCGACGGGGACTTCAGCAAGAAGAGCGGTCGCAAGACATGGGCCAAGCGGTCGCTCTTCATCGTGCTGGGTCTCGCCGTGATCGGCGGCGGGCTCTACGGCGGCTACCGCTGGACGCAGTCGCAGTACTACGTGGGCGCCAACGGCGACCACGTCGCGATCTACCAGGGCATCAGCCAGGACCTCGCCTGGATCAAGCTCAACAAGGTCCATGAGGACCACCGCGAGATCGAACTCAAGTACCTCCCGACCGACCAGCGCGGCCGGGTCGAGGACACCATCGCGGTCAGTGGTCTGGACCAGGCCGAGGACAAGACCACGGACCTCGCCACCCTCGCCAGCGCCTGCAGAAAGGCCGACGCGCAGCGGAAGGCGGAGGAGAGCCAGAAGGACCTCACCGGCGACGAGGGCCAGGCCGGCGGCGCGTCCGGTAAGGCCACCCCGAGCGCCGGCAAGACCCAGGGGAGCGGCGCCAAGCCCACGGCCGACAAGAGCGGGACGGAGACGCGCGCCGCCAAGGCCACGCCGAAGCCCACGACGACGCCGACGACTTCTCCCACTCCGAAGCCCGGCCCCACTCTCTCGGAGGATGAGAAGAAGTTGGTCCCGCAGTGCAGCAGCACCCAGCAGTGAAGCCGTAAGGGGCCGTCCACCCATGAGCAGTAGTACGACGAACACGACGACCATCAGCACGGCCGGGCCGCCGAGCAGGCGCAACACCGAGCTGGCCATGCTGGTCTTCGCGGTGATCATTCCGGTCTTCGCCTACGCCACCGCGGGTCTGGCGCTCAGCGACGAGATGCCGTCGGGCATGCTCAGCTACGGCATCGGGCTCGGCCTGCTCGCCGGCGTCGGCCACCTCGTGGTGCGAAAGTTCGCGCCGTACGCCGATCCGCTGCTGCTGCCGATCGCCACGCTGCTCAACGGGCTGGGACTCGTACTCATCTGGCGTCTGGACCAGTCCAAGCGGCTGGCCCAGCGGGCGGAGAACATCGGTCAGGTCTTCTCGCCCTCGGCCCCCAACCAGCTGATGTACTCGGCGATGGGCGTGGCCCTGTTCGTGGCCGTACTGATCTTCCTCAAGGACCACCGGATCCTTCAGCGCTATACGTACGTCTCCATGATCGGGGCGCTGATCCTGCTGATCCTCCCGGTGTTCTTCCCGCCGGTCTTCGGCGCCCGGATCTGGGTCAGGATCGGCAGCTTCTCCATCCAGCCCGGCGAGTTCGCCAAGATCATCATCGCCGTGTTCTTCTCCGGCTATCTGATGGTCAAGCGGGACGCGCTCGCGCTCGCCAGCCGCCGCTTCATGGGCCTGTACCTGCCCCGCGGCCGTGACCTCGGCCCGATCCTCGTGGTGTGGGCGATGAGCATCCTCATTCTCGTCTTCGAGACCGACCTGGGCACCTCGCTGCTGTTCTTCGGCCTGTTCGTCGTGATGCTGTACGTCGCCACCGAGCGCACCAGCTGGATCGTCTTCGGTCTGCTGATGTCGGCGGGCGGCGCGGTCGGCGTCGCCACCTTCGAACCGCACGTCCAGCAGCGCGTCGACGCCTGGCTCGACCCCTTCGCGGCCTTCAAGACCGGCGGCAGCGACCAGATCGCCCAGGCCCTGATGTCCTTCGGCTCCGGCGGCGTCTTCGGCACCGGCCTCGGCCAGGGCAACTCCGACCTCATCGGCTTCGCCGCCAACTCCGACTTCATCCTGGCCACCGTCGGCGAGGAGCTGGGCCTGGCGGGCACCATGGCGTTCCTGCTGCTGTACGGCCTGATCGTGGAGCGCGGCGTGCGCACCGCCCTCGCCGCCCGCGACCCGTTCGGCAAGCTGCTGGCGATCGGCCTGTCCGCCGCCTTCGCCATCCAGGTCTTCGTCGTCGCCGGCGGTGTGATGGGTCTCATCCCGCTGACCGGTATGACCATGCCGTTCCTCGCCTACGGCGGCTCCTCGGTGCTCGCCAACTGGGCGCTGGTCGCCGTCCTCATCAAGATCAGCGACACCGCGCGCCGCCCGGCCCCGACGCCCGCTCCGTCCACAGACGCCGAGATGACTCAGGTGGTCCGACCGTGAACAAGCCGCTGCGCCGAATCGCGATCTTCTGCGGCCTCCTCGTCCTCGCCCTGCTGATACGGGACAACTGGATCCAGTACGTCCAGGCCGACGAGCTCAAGAACAACAAGAACAACCGCCGCGTCCTGATCGCCCGTTACAACCAGCCGCGCGGCAACATCATCGTCGACGGCCGGCCGATCACCGGATCCGTGGAGACCAACGGCACCGACTTCAAGTACAAGCGCACGTACAAGAACGGTGCGATGTGGGCGCCCGTCACCGGCTACGCCTCCCAGGTCTTCGACGCCAACCAGATCGAGAAGCTCGAGGACGGCATCCTCACGGGCAACGACGACCGCCTCTTCTTCAACCGGACGATCGACATGATCACCGGCAAGGAGCAGAAGGGCGGCGACGTCATCACCACCCTGAACGGCAAGGCCCAGGAGGCCGCGTTCAAGGGACTCGGCAACAACAAGGGCGCCGTCGCCGCGCTCGACCCGCGCACCGGCAAGATCCTCGCCCTCGCCTCCACCCCGAGCTACGACCCCTCGAAGATCGCGGGCGGCTCGAAGAGCGACGAGAAGGCATGGCAGGCGCTGCAGCCGCAGAACAACACCGACGACCCGATGCTCAACCGGGCGCTGCGGCAGACCTACCCGCCGGGCTCCACCTTCAAGGTCGTCACCGCCGCGGCCGCGCTGGAGAACGGCAAGTACTCGAACATCGATGCGCCGACCGAGTCGCCGCTGCCCTGGCAGCTGCCGCTGTCCAGCAAGAACCTGGAGAACGAGGGGAACATCCCCTGCGAGAACGCCACGCTCCGGCAGGCGCTCCGCTACTCCTGCAACACGGTCTTCGGCAAGCTCGGCGACGACCTCGGCAAGGAGAAGATGCTCGAGGAGGCCAAGAAGTTCGGCTTCAACAAAGAGATCCTGACACCGGTCCGCACCAACGCCAGCTTCTACCCCGAGGACATGGACAAGCCGTCCAACGCGATGTCCTCCATCGGCCAGTTCGACACCCGCGCCACCCCGCTGCAGATGGCCATGGTCGCCGCCGCGGTCGCCAATGACGGCAAGCTGATGAAGCCGTACATGATCGACTCGCTGCGCGCTCCCAATCTGAACACGGTCGACCAGAACGACCCCGAGCAGATGAGCCAGCCGCTCACCGCGGACAACGCCCGCAAGCTCCAGGACATGATGGAGACCGTGGTCAAGGAGGGCACCGGAACCAACGCCCGGATCCCGGGCGTCACCGTCGGTGGCAAGACCGGTACCGCCCAGCACGGCGTCGCCAACAGCAAGAACCCTTACGCGTGGTTCATCTCCTACGCCAAGGGCGACAACGGCTCCCCGGTCGCCGTCGCGGTCGTCATCGAGGGCTCCGACACCCTCCGCAACGACATCGCCGGCGGCAAGCTGGCCGCGCCGATCGCCAAGAGTGTGATGAAGGCGGTACTCGACAGCGAGGGCAACAAGTGACGCCGGTCACGCCCCGACACGAATCCCGCACGTCGCCGTACCGGTCCGGTATCAAGTAGCGGCTGAGACCGGGTCCCGTAAGACGTGCCGGGTACGGTATGCGCGAGCAGCACTTCGCCGGCCCCCACAGGTGCGGCCGGGAATCACGGAAGAGGGCTGGAGTAGCTATGGAAGAGCCGCGTCGCCTCGGCGGCCGGTATGAGCTGGGCTCAGTGCTCGGCCGCGGTGGCATGGCGGAGGTCTACCTCGCGCACGACACCCGCCTCGGCCGTACTGTCGCTGTGAAGACGCTCCGGGTGGACCTCGCCCGCGATCCGTCCTTCCAGGCCCGGTTCCGCCGAGAGGCCCAGTCGGCCGCCTCGCTCAACCATCCCGCGATCGTCGCGGTCTACGACACCGGCGAGGACTACGTCGACGGTGTCTCGATCCCGTACATCGTGATGGAGTACGTCGACGGTTCCACACTGCGTGAGCTGCTTCACTCGGGCAGAAAGCTGCTCCCCGAGCGCTCGATGGAGATGACCACCGGGATCCTCCAGGCCCTGGAGTACTCGCACCGGAACAACATCGTCCACCGGGACATCAAGCCGGCGAACGTCATGCTCACGCGGACGGGCCAGGTCAAGGTGATGGACTTCGGCATCGCCCGGGCCATGGGCGATGCCGGTATGACCATGACGCAGACGGCCGCCGTGATCGGCACCGCCCAGTACCTCTCCCCCGAGCAGGCCAAGGGCGAGACCGTCGACGCGCGCAGCGACCTCTACTCCACCGGCTGTCTGCTCTACGAGCTGCTGACCGTGCGGCCGCCCTTCGTCGGCGACTCCCCGGTGGCCGTGGCCTACCAGCACGTACGGGAGGAGCCGCAGCCGCCGAGCACGTACGACCCCGAGATCACCCCGGAGATGGACGCCATCGTCCTGCGGGCCCTGGTCAAGGATCCGGACTACCGCTACCAGTCGGCCGACGAGATGCGTGCCGACATCGAGGCGGCCCTGGAGGGCCAGCCGGTCGCCGCCACCGCCGCGCTGGGCGCGGTCGGCTACGGCGCCGCCGACCAGCCCACGACGATGCTGCGGCCGCAGGACTCCGGGGCGCCGACCTCGATGCTGCCGCCGCTGCGCGAGGACGACGGCGGCTTCGGCTACGACGAGCGGCCGGACCGCGGACGCGGGCGCGGCGGGCCCCCCTCGCGGAAGGGCAGGCTCTCCACGATCCTGCTGATCCTCGCCGGGATACTGGTGCTGGTCGGCGCCATCTTCATCGGGAAGTCGCTGTTCGGGGGCGGCAAGACCGACGACATGGTCCCGGTGCCGAATCTCGTCGGCAAATCCTTCTCCGACGCCTCGGGCCAGGGGGAGAACGGCGACTTCAAGGTCAAGAAGGTCGGCTCCAAGTTCTGCGACGACGCGGAGAAGAACACGGTCTGTGAGCAGAACCCCGGGAGTGGCGGAGAGATCAAGCGGTTCGGCACGGTCAAGCTGACCATGTCGAAAGGTCCGAAGCCCGCAGCGAGGGTCGAGGTCCCCGACGTCCTCAATGTCCAGTTCGACTCCGCCGAGCAGCAGCTCAAGAACAAGGGCTTCGAGGTCTTGAAGGAGACGGAGGAGTCCGACCAGACCGCCGGCAAGGTGATCCGCCAGGACCCGGAGGGCGGCAAGAAGGTCGCCAAGGGCTCCACGATCACCCTGACCGTCGCCCAGGCCCAGTCGAAGGTCCTCGTCCCGGACGTGACCACACAGAAGCTCGATCAGGCCAAGGCGGCCCTCCAGGCGAAGGGCCTCCAAGTCCAGGCGCAGGAGGAGGAGAACGGCGACGTCGAGGCGGGCACGGTCCTCAGGCAGGACCCCGAAGGCGGCCAGGAGGTCGCGCCCAACTCGGTGGTCACCCTGACCGTGGCCAAGGCCCCGGCCCAGCAGGAGAACGTCCAGGTGCCCAACCTGGGCGGCCAGTCTCTCAAGGACGCCAAGAAGGCTCTCCAGGACCTCGGCCTCAATGTGGGCAACATCGCCGGCCCGCAGGACGACAACGCCACGGTGGTCACCAGCCAGCCGGGCGCGGGCACCCAGGTGCCCAAGGGCCAGTCCGTGAACCTCATCACCGTCGCGGGCCAGGGCAACGGCGGAGGCAATAACGGCGGCGGCAACGGCGGCATCTTCGGCGGCCTGGGCTGATCCACCCGCCGGCCCCGCCGGGGCCGCACCGCGCACGGGGAAGCCCCCGGCGCCCGCGAGACGGGTGCCGGGGGCTTCCCCGTATTACTGCCGACGCCGCCCGCCGGTACCGCAGGCCGCCCGCCGGACGGGGGCTAGCGCAGTTCCTTGGGGGGCGTACGGTCCGCGTCCACCTTCTCCATGCGCTCCAGCTCGCCCCATACGACGTAGCGGTGGCGCGAGGTGTAGACCGGGGTGCAGGTGGAGAGCGTGATGTAGCGGCCCGGCCGCTTCCGGCCCGACTCCTTCGGGACCCGGTCGAGCACATCCACATTGAACTTCGAGGTTTCGGGCAGCGTCGCGTAGACCTTGTAGACGTACCAGGTGTCGCGGGTCTCGAAGACCACCGCGTCGCCGTCGTGGACCTTGTCGATGTTGTGGAACTTCGCACCGTGCCCGTCCCGGTGCGCGGCGAGGGAGAAGTTGCCCTTCTTCGCCCAGGGCAGCGCGGCCTTGACCGGGTCCGTGTAGTACCCGGCGACGCCGTCGTTCAGGATCTTGGCCGAGGTGCCCTTCTTGACCAGCACCTCGCCGTTGTGCATGGACGGTACGTGCAGGAAGCCGATGCCGTCCTTGGTGTCGAGCCGGCCGGGCCCCTGCTCGGCCCAGTGCTTGCGCATCCGGTCGCCCTGCTTCCGCGCCTCGCGGTCGGCGAGGACGTTCGTCCACCACAGCGAGTAGACGACGAACAGGGCGAGGATAAGCCCCGCGGTGATCAACAGCTCGCCGAAGACGGCTACGGCCGCGGCGATCCGCCCGCGGCCGGTGTGGCGGCTCGGCGCCGCGGGCAGGTCGGGGCGCCGGCCCCGTCGCTGGTCGTGGTCGGTCCGTGCCACCGCGTCGTACCCCTTTTTCTGGTGTTATGGCTTTTCGCGCTCGGTTCATGGCCGTTCGCGCTCACTCGACCAGCGCGTCCGGCTTGCCCTCGCTGCGCGGCCGCTCGTCGACCATCCTGCCCCAGACGATCATCCGGTAGGTGCTGGTGAACTCCGGGGTGCAGGTCGTCAGCGTGATGTAGCGGCCCGGCCTGGTGAAGCCGGAGCCGGGCGGCACCGGCTTGATGACGCTTGTGTTGGAGGGCGGCGTCTGCGGCAGGATGCTGCGCATCTCGTAGGTGTAGTACCGGCTCTGCGTCTCGACGATGATCTTGTCGCCGGGCTTGAGGTGGTTGATGTAGCGGAACGGCTCGCCGTGGGTGTTGCGGTGCCCGGCCAGCGCGAAGTTGCCCTGCTTGCTCCACGGCATCGCGGTCTTCAGCTTGCCCTTGCCGTAGTGGCCCACCATGCCGCGGTCGAGGACCTTGTGCTTGTCGATCCCCTCGGCGATCGGGGCCTTCACGTCCAGCTGGGGGATGTAGATGATCGCGAACCCCTGGCCGGGCGTGAACGCGCCCGGATCGCGGTCCCCCTCGCCGCCCTGGTCCCACTTCTTCCGCAGATTGCTGGCGGCGCCGTCCGCCTGCAGATGGGCCCGGATGTTCGTCCACCACAGCTGATAGCCGACGAAGAGCAGCATCACCACACCGAGGGTGATGAACAGCTCGCCGAAGAGCCGGCTCGCGACGACCCCGGGACTGTCCTTGCGCGCCCGCGCGGCGCGCTTGGCCTCCATCCGGGTGCGAGGCCTGCCGGTCCTGGCGGCCGCTGTGGCGCCCGTCTCCGGCGCGCCGCCGCCCGCGCGGGCGCCGTGCCTGCCGGCGCGCTTCCCGGTCCCCTGGGCGGCCTTCCGGCGGACGGCCCGGCCGCCGGGCGGCGGCGTCCGGTCCGGGGACTGGTCCGGCGCGACCTTGCGCAGCAGCACGGTCTGGTCGTCGCCGGGGGGAGCGGCCTTCGGGCTCACGGCGCGCAGGGCGACCGTCTCGTCGTCGCCCCGGGGCGCCACCGGGCGCAGGACGGCCGTCTCGGCCGCCTCCGCCGCGTTTCCGGGGCCGGACGGGGTTACGGGGGCCGGAGTGGCTGAGGAGGCCGCACGGGCGCGCCTGCGCCCCGTGGGCGGCCCGCCCGCTTCCCCGGCGCCTCCGGGCCCGGAGGGGGCCGGGGAGGCGCGCCTGCGGCGCCCGGTGGGTGGCGGCACGGGGAACGAGGCGGTGCCCACGGCATGCCCCGTGCCGGCGTCCTGGGCCGCTCCCGGCAGCGGGTCGTTCAGCGGGTCCCCGAGGCCCTCCGCAGCCGTCCCGAAGGCGTCCGGGCCCCGTTGCTCGTCGTACGGCTCATGAGGCCCGTACGGCGCGTACGGGGCGGCTTCCTGGGCGCCATAGGCCGCGCCCTTGCGCTCGGGGCGCAGTGCGGTCACTCGCCGGCCTTACCGCCGACCGCCCCGACCACCGGGGCGAGCCCCGCCGACCGCTCCACCGCCCCCGTGTCCCCGCACTCCACCAGCCAGTTGGCGAGCATGCGATGGCCCCACTCGGTGAGGACCGACTCCGGGTGGAACTGAACCCCCTCGACGCGCAGTTCACGGTGGCGCAGCCCCATGGCGATGCCCGTCTGTGTCCAGGCCGTGATCTCCAGCTCGTCCGGGACAGTGCCCCGCTCGACGGCCAGCGAGTGGTAGCGGGTGGCGGTGAAGGGCGAGGGCAGACCGCGGAAGACGCCGGCCTCCTCATGGGTCACCAGCGAGGTCTTGCCGTGCAGCAACTCCGGGGCGCGGCCGACGACTCCGCCGTACGCCACGGCCATGGACTGCATCCCCAGGCAGACGCCGAACACCGGCACCCCGGTGCCCGCGCAGTGCCGCACCATGTCGACGCAGACGCCCGCCTCCTCGGGGGTGCCGGGGCCGGGGGACAGCAGCACACCGTCGAAGCCGTCCTGGGCGTGCGCGAGGGAGACCTCGTCGTTGCGCACCACCTCGCACTCGGCGCCGAGCTGGTAGAGGTACTGGACGAGGTTGAAGACGAAGCTGTCGTAGTTGTCGACGACCAGGATGCGCGCGCTCATCGCAGACTCCCCATTCCCTCGTCGACCGTCACGTCGTTGAACGGCAGCAGCGGCTCCGCCCACGGGAAGACGTACTGGAAGAGCACGAACACGATCGCCAGCATGAGGGCGAGGGAAATCAGCGCCCGTACCCATGCGTTGCCCGGCAGATGACGCCAGATCCAGCCGTACATGCCATCCCTACTCACCGATGACGGAGTCGATTGCAGCACCAGAGTAAGGGGCCGGGGAGGGGGCAGGAGGCTCAGCTGACCAAAGCGTGGGGCTTGCCGTGCGCCACGGGCCGGGTCGCGTCGAGGTGCGCCCAGGCGATCAGGCGGTGGCTGTGGCCCCACTCCGGCTCGCATGTCGTCAGCACTCCGGCTCGCATGTCGTCAGCGTCAGACAGCGGCCGGGGCGCCGGAAGCCGGACGCGCGCGGCACCGGATCGATCACCCCGACGTCGTACGGCAGCGTGCGATGGGGCCGGCGGTCGATGCGGTACGTGAACCAGGTGGCGCCGTCCGTCAGTACGACCGCGTCGCCGGGGCGCAGCTCGGGGAAGTCCTTGAAGGGGTCGCCGTAGGTGCGGCGGTGCCCGGCGACGGCGAAGTTGGCCATGGCGCCGAGGCGGGCGGTGCGGGTGCAGTGGCCGAGCCCCTTCTTCAGGGTGCCGGTGGCGGTGCCCTCCCCGGGCTTGGCCCAGTCGGCGCCGAAGCGCGGAATGTACATGATCGCGAAGGAAGCGCCCGTCCCGTGGCGGTGGGCGGCTGGGGCGAGGGCCGGGCGCCGGCGGCGACCGGACCGGCGGCCCATCGGTCCTGGAGTGGTCGATCTCGCCGTCTATGGCGCGGTCGGCGCGGATCGATGTCCGGTACAGGACGTAGACCACCAGAAGAATGATCAAGGTGCCGACGGTGACGCAGACCTCACTGAGCACTCTGATGACCAGCCGCGTCTTCGCCGGCCCCCCATGCGCTATCCGGTGGGCTGTGCCTGATGCAGATCCACTGTGCCGGAGTAGCCGGGAAGAGTCACCGTGTCGTGCTGGTCGACTTTCCAGCCGAGGCCGTACGCGTCGACATAGCTGCGGTAGTTCTGGATGGCGGGGGACGCGGCGAGCGCGGCGCGCAGCTTGCCGCGGTCGCCGACGGCGGTCACCTTGTACGGCGGGGAGTAGACCTGGCCCTGCAGGATCAGGGTGTTGCCGACGCAGCGCACCGCGCTGGTGGAGATCAGCCGCTGGTCCATCACCTTGATCCCCTTGGCGCCGCCCTGCCACAGCGCGTTGACCACGGCTTGAAGGTCCTGCTGGTGGATGACGAGGTCGTTGGGCTGGGGATCGGGAACGCCGGGGATCTTCGGGGTGGCGTTCGGCGGGGCATCGGTGAGGGTGACGCTGAGCCCGGGGCCCGTGAGCTCCCTGGTGCCGGCGGTCTTCTCCAGCTCGGCGAGGTTTCGGCGCTCGGCCTTGGTGCTGCCGTTGTCCCGCCGGGCGAGGGCGTCGACGTCGGAGCGCATCCGGGCGGCGCTGTCGTCCAGGGCGCCGTTCTTGCGGCTGCGCTCCTGTATGAGGTCGGAGAGCCGCAGCATCGATTCATCACTGCGGATGTCGGTGCCCTGGGCCGTGTTGAAACTGGTCCAGAAGATCACGCCGGCCAGCGCGAAGACCGCCGCGGTCAGCAGCCGGACGGGACGGAACCGGGGGCGGCGGGATGCCGGGGTGGGGGAGTCAGCGGAATTGCTCAACGTACCCTTGCTCCTTACGACGCCTCGGAAGGACTACGCTAACTGACGTGTGGGGGAGGGAAGTGGCCCCCGTCGCTGTCCCGCCCCGGCGCCGTCCGTTCATATCCCCGCGCGGTCACGCAGCGCATCGACAGGAGAGTTCCTCGTGCCGAAGTCACGGATCCGCAAGAAGGACGACTTCACGCCGCCGCCGGCGAAGCAGGCGGCCAGCATCAATCTGAGCAGCGGCCGCCGGTGGGTGGCGCCGCTGATGCTGGCGATGTTCCTGATCGGCCTCGCGTGGATCGTCCTCTTCTACGTGACCACTGGGGACATGCCGGTGAAGGCTCTGGGCAACTGGAACATCGTGGTCGGCTTCGGCTTCATCGCCGCGGGGTTCGTCGTCTCCACCCAGTGGAAGTAACCGCGCTCCCCCAGCCCCGTCCACGGCTTTGTCCACAGAGTTATCCACAGCCGGGGAAAACTCAGAAGATCTGTGGATAACCTCTGCCGCGTTGACGCCGGTGTGACCGGCGGAGCACCACTGTTCGATCGTTCACCCCCGCGCCTTCCTGGGAAAACGCAGGTCAGTGGGGGCTCGCACAGATGTTCTCCACAGGTGGCGCAAGATCCACCGGATGCTGTGGACAACTGACCGAGCCAGGCCCGTTCGAGGCCGTCCGGGCGGGCTCGCGTCGCCCGGACACACCGCTCAGCCGGTGAGCTGGACCGTACGGATCCACACCGCCGCGACGATCGCGAGCAGCATCAGCGCACAGGTCCCCTGCTGCACCAGCGCACGGCGCTCGCGCGGCGCGTGCACCATCCCGTACGCCACCACCGTGCCGACGACCAGCCCGCCGACATGCGCCTGCCAGGCGATGCCGTGCCAGGTGAAGGTGAAGAGCAGATTCAGCGCGAGCAGCGCGATGACCGGCCGCATGTCGTAGTTCAGCCGGCGCATCAGCACCGCGGTGGCGCCGAGCAGGCCGAAGATCGCGCCGGAGGCGCCGAGCGAGGGCTGGTTCTGTGCGGCGAGCAGATACGACAGCGCGCTGCCGCCCAGCCCCGACAGCAGATACAGCGTGAGGTAACGGGCGCGGCCGAGCGCGGCTTCCAGCGGTCCGCCGATCCACCACAGCGAGAGCATGTTGAAGGCGATGTGCATCAGCTGCTGGTGCAGGAACACCGAGGTCAGCAGCCGGTACCACTGGCCCTCGGCGACACCCACGATATCGGCCGTACCGGGGTTGTAGGCCCGGCCGACCAGGTCGAGATCGTCCACCAGCCGGTTGCCGGCGGCGAGCGCCGCGAGCCATATGACGAGATTGAGCGCGACCAGGATCTTGGTGACCAGCCGCGGATCGGAGGTGATCGTGCCGCCCGCTATGGTGCGCGGCTGGGCCGCGCGCCTCGGGGGGCCGGCGTCCGCGGCTCCGGACGCGGCGGACGCATGGCCGCGAACGCACTCCGGGCAGTGGAACCCGACGGAGGCGCTGATCATGCACTCCGGGCAGATCGGCCGCTCACAGCGGGCACAGCTGATGCCGGTCTCCCGCTGCGGGTGCCGGTAGCAGCAGACCGCCTGATCCTCCATGGTGTCCCTTCGCCCCCTGTCACAGGATCGCGCGCGTCCCCCGCCCCGCTTGTTCACACGGACACTTGTTCACACGGACAAGCGGGGCGCGGAGTTCCCGTGCGGGATCAGCCCTCGCGGGTCTCCACGACGACCGACTCGATGACGACGTCCTGGAGCGGGCGGTCGGTGCGCGGGTTGGTCGCGGCGCCCGCGATCGCGTCGACGACCTTCTTGCTGCCCTCGTCGACAACCTCGCCGAAGATGGTGTGCTTACCGGTCAGCCACGCGGTCGGGGAGACGGTGATGAAGAACTGCGAGCCGTTGGTGCCCGGCCCGGCGTTGGCCATAGCGAGCAGGTACGGCTTGTTGAACGCCAGGTCCGGGTGGAACTCGTCACCGAACTCATAGCCGGGGCCACCGGTGCCATTGCCGAGCGGGTCGCCGCCCTGGATCATGAAACCGCTGATCACCCGGTGGAAGACGGTGCCGTCATAGAGCTTCTCCTTGGCCTTCTTGCCGGTGGCCGGGTGGGTCCACTCCCGGCTGCCCTCGGCCAGCTCCACGAAGTTCTTGACCGTCTTGGGGGCGTGGTTCGGCAGCAACCGGACCACGATGTCGCCATTGTTCGTCTTCAGGGTGGCGTAAAGCTGCTCGGCCACGATCTACCTTCCATAGTTTTCGCTTCCGTCTCCTGATCCTCGCACGGACGCAAGGGCGACGAGTAGCCGCCGAAGCGGCGCGCGGCGCGCCGATCCGCACCGTTTCGGGGAGAATCACCGCTATGACCCGGATGCCCGGTCACGCATGCCCCGCGTCCTGCGAACGGGCATGATCTCCACAAACAGGCATGATCTTTATTGGGATGGAAACACGAAACTGCGCAGATAGAGCAACACGACTCTGAACCCCGGAGCACGATCACGCCACCGAGGAGGAGGATCCCGTGACCCGCATTGACAGCGTGCGAGCCGCGACCGGCACCGCCAAGGGCAGCGTCCTGCACGCCGCGGAGGCGGTGGCGCCCTACGCCGGCACGGCCAAGGACACCGCCGCGCGCTACGCGCACGAAGCCCGCGAACGGCTTGCGCCGAAGGTCTCGCACGCCGCACATCAGGCCCGGTGCAGCGCCGGTACGCAGTACCACGCGCATATCGCGCCACGGCTCAGCCAGGCCCGAGGCACCCTTCCGCCGAAGGTGGACAAGGCCGCCACCCGGGCCGCCAAGCGCACCCGCAAGGCCGCGCGCCGGGCCGCCGAGTACACCGGGCCCCGCGTCGAGCACGCGGTGGCCGGAGTGCGTGCCGCGGCGGGGCCGGCGCGCGAGGAGGCGGCGGTACGCACGGCGGCCGCCGTCGCGGCGCTGCGCACTCATGTGACGGCGGCCGAGATCGAGAAGCTCGCCAGGAAGCGCCGCCGCCGGTCCCGCGCCGCCCGCGTCGCCAAGCGGGCCACGTTCATCGGACTGATCGGCGCGGGCGTCTACACCGCCTGGAAGTGGTGGGACAAGCAGGCCAACCCCGACTGGCTGGTCGAGCCCCCCGCGGCGACCGAGGTGGGCGACCGCGAGCGGCTGACGGCGGTGGACGGCAGCGAGCAGAGCGCCCTCGACCCGGACGTGCGGGCCAAGCAGGACGAGGCCGAAGCGGGCAAGGACGACAACCAGCGCTGACCGGCGCGGCCCCCGCCGAGGGGCGGGAGACCGCGGTCTCCCGCCCCTCGGCGTTTCCCTGCCCGTCGGCCTTTCCCTACCCGTCCTGCTCTGCTCTGCTCGCCAAGGCTCAGTCCATGCCATCACGCCCGGCCTAGCGGCGCCGGCGGCGCTCCAGGAAGATCTTGGTGAAGACGGACACCTTGGCCCGCAGCGCCCAGGGGTCGACGGCTTGGCCATGTAGTCCACCGCGCCCGCCGCGTATCCGCGCGACGAGTGCTCCGGATCGGCGCCCATCGCGGTGAGGAAGATGATCGGGTTATCGCGGTTGCGCGGACGCCGCTTGATATGGGCAGCCGTCTCGTAGCCGTCCATCTCGGGCATCTGCACATCGATGAGGATCAGGGCGAAGTCGTCGTGGTCGAGCAGCGCCTTGAGCGCCTCCTGCCCGGAGGCCGCGGTCACCAGCTCCTGGTCGAGCGTGGCCAGCACGGCCCCCATGGCCAGCAGGTTGTAGTGCTGGTCGTCCACCACGAGGATCTTCGGCCGGAGCCCGGCACCGGACCTGGACACCGTGGGCCCCACCGGGGTGCCGGGCTCCTCCTCCGGCTGCGGGACCACGGCCGGACGCCGGGACTCCACCATGGCCAGCTGCCGCTCCAGCACCAGACAGCGGTCCTCCGCCAGCCGTCCGCGCAGCGGTACCTCCTCCAGCTCCTCGGCGAGCCGCCGCACCTCCTGCTGGAGCTTGTCCCGCTCCTTGATCAGCTCCTCGTTGTCCGGGAAGTCCCCCTCCAGCGCGTCCGCCCGGGCCCGCTCCGTCGCCCATGCCGCCTCGGCCTGGTTCAGCCGCACATCGAGATCGGCGATGCGATGCTTGCGGTCGAGCAGCACCTCGCCCAGCGCATCCTGGTACGCGAGGGAACACCGCGCCTCCCGGTCGGCCTCGGCCAGCTGGATCTGCAGGATCTCCATGACGTGCCCGGGGGACCGGCTGGTGCGCACCGCTGCCAGGTGCAGCTCCCGCACCAGCTCGATGGCGGCCGGAGTGGCGGCGGAGCCCCGTTGCGCCGCGAGATCGGTGAACAGATCGAACACGAACTCCCACGGCGGGCTGCGGGTACCGCTCAAAAAGCGCGAGATCGTGCTGGGATCCCGGTGCCGGCGCACGGCATATCGGCGCACCGAGACCTCCAGCCCGGCGAACAGCTTTCTCAGTTCCACGGCGAACGCCCGGCACTCCTCGGGCAGATTGTCGCCCAGCGGACTCAGTTCACCCATCGTGTCCCCCAGTACGGCGGCTCGCGCCGGTCAGACGACTCCCGGGCGGCTTGCCCGAGTACGTAGGGAAAGCCTGGAGCATCGCGCAAGTGTTGCGCGGGCCAATGCCGCGAGTGGCAACACCATGCGCCGGGCCCACAAAGAACCAGCCAGGACACCGGATCCGGTGTCCTGGCTGGTGACAGGGGTGGAGCCTAGGAGAGTCGAACTCCTGACATCCGCCATGCAAAGACGGCGCTCTACCAACTGAGCTAAGGCCCCGTCGCCGATCAGGATACCCGGTACCGACCGCCTTTCCCGACCGGGTATCGCTCGCGCGTACCGCTCTCCGTAGGATGCCACGCAAGATTCGCGGCAGCGAAGCGAAGGGGAGAGCGAGATGGACGCAACACAGCAGGATGCCACTGCGCGCGCACGGGAGCTGCAGCGCAGCTGGTACGGGGAACCGCTGGGGGCGCTCTTTCGCCGTCTGATCGACGATCTCGGCCTCAACCAGGCCCGTCTCGCCGCCGTACTCGGTCTGTCCGCACCGATGCTGTCGCAGCTCATGAGCGGTCAGCGTGCGAAGATCGGCAATCCTGCCGTCGTCCAGCGCGTGCAGGCGCTGCAGGAGCTGTCCAGCCAGGCGGCGGACGGCAGGGTCAGCGCCGGGGAGGCCGCCGAGCGCATGGAGGAGATCAAGAAGACCGCGGGCGGCTCGGTCCTCAACTCCACCCAGGCCACGGCGAGCACGGGCGCCCCGACCGTACGCCGCGTGGTGCGCGAGATCCAGTCGCTGCTGCGGTCCGTGGCCGCCGCGGGGGACATCATCGATGCCGCCGGCTCCCTCGCCTCCACCCATCCCGAGCTGGCAGAGTTTCTCCGTGTGTACGGCGCCGGGCGGACCGCCGAGGCGGTCGCCCACTACGAGGCGCACCAGAGCTGACGGGCTGATGGACTGCTGACGAGTCGATGACGGGGCGGGCACGGCGCGATGGGTGAGATCTTCGCGGGCCGGTACGAGCTGGTGGACCCGGTCGGGCGTGGGGGCGTGGGCGCCGTATGGCGCGCCTGGGACCACCGCCGCCGACGGTACGTCGCGGCGAAGGTGCTCCAGCAACGGGACGCCCACACACTGCTGCGCTTCGTACGGGAACAGGCCCTGCGGATCGACCATCCCCATGTGCTGGCGCCGGCGAGCTGGGCGGCGGACGACGACAAGGTGCTCTTCACCATGGACCTGGTGGGCGGCGGCTCGTTCGCCCACCTCATCGGCGACTACGGCCCGCTGTCGCCGCGCTATGTGTGCACCCTGCTGGACCAGTTACTCTCCGGGCTGGCGGCGGTGCACGCCGAAGGCGTGGTGCACCGGGACATCAAGCCCGCGAACATCCTGCTGGAGTCCACGGGGGCCGGGCGGCCGCATGTGCGACTGTCCGACTTCGGCATCGCGCTGACGAAGGGCGAGCCCCGGCTCACCGAGGCCAACTATGTGATGGGCACCCCCGGTTACTTCGCACCCGAGCAGATGATGGGCGAGGAGCCGGACTTCCCGGCCGACCTCTTCGCGGTCGGTCTGGTGACGCTCTATCTGCTCGGCGGGCACAAGCCGGACGCGGAGGCGCTCGTCAAGCGGTTCAGCGAGCAGGGCGTGCCGAACGCGCCCGCGGGGGTGCCCGAGCCGCTGTGGCAGGTGATCGCGAGTCTGCTGCAGCCGGATCCCGAGGACCGGTTCCGCACGGCCACGGGGGCGCGGAAGGCACTCGCCACCGCGGTCGAGATGCTGCCCGAGGCCGATCTGGACGACGAGGCGATCGAGGTCTTCGACCACCTCGGGCCGCTGCCCGCGGGGTTCGGGCCCGGCGGCCCGACCCGGCCGGGCCGCCGTCATGCGAAGGCGGACAAGCCCGAGGGAAGCGGTGTGGCACCGCCGGCCCGGTCCTCTCAGCCCGCAGCCGAACCGGCCGCCCCGGCCCCGCGGCCCTCCATGTCGGACACCGGCAGCTTCACCCTCCCGCCGCCGCAGCCCCGCACCCAGCAGCCTCCGGCAACCCAGCCTCCGGCACCGCGCAATGAGACGCCGCGCCCCGAGACCTCGCAGCCGCGGACGCCACCCCCGCGCACGCCATTGCCACAGCCGACGACGGCCCCGCCGACACCAACGCCGCATCCGCCCGCGCCGCATCCGCCAACCCCTTATCCATCGGCCGGGCATCCATCGGCCGGGCATCCACCGGCCGGGCATCCACCGGCCCCACAGCCGATGACACCACACCCCCAGCTTTCGCAGTCGCCGATATCCCAGCCGTCGGCCCCGCCCACCCCGTCGACCGCGGTCCCCCTCCCGCCGGTCCCACAGCCGCCCATGGAGCGCCCGCACCACGCACAGCGTCCACAGCACCCCGTACAGCACGCGCACGCACGCCCGCATACGCCCACCCCCGCTCCCGCTCCGGCCGCCGCGCCCGCACCGGCGCCGCGTGAATACCCTCCTACTCGTCCATACACCGCTCGGCGGCCCCGGGTTCCCCACGCCGCCCGGCGGCGCCCAGGCGGACCGTCCCGGAAGGCGACGCTCTCGATCCTGATCCTCGCGGCCCTGTGCTTCGCGGTCGGTGCGTGCGCCCTGATCGTCGCGGGCTGACCCGCGGCACAAGCTGACCGGGGGCACAAGCTGACCCGCGGCGCACACTGATCCGCAGCGCAGACGGTGATCCGCAGGAGCGGTCGAACTACCAGGCGGGCGGCGGTCCGTAGCGCTGCTGACCCGTCGTCGGATCCTCCACGGGCGCTCCCGAGACCGAGGCCGGGGCGCGCCGCCGGGCGGAGAGCGTCCACACACCGAGCCCGAGCAGCAGGGCAGTCCCCGTGCCGAGGCCCGCGTAGCCCACCGCCCGGAGGCCGTCCCTGCTCTCGTCGGCGGCGGCTTGCGGACCGGCGCCCGGCACGGGCATCGCCTGTCGCTTGGCCGCCCTCCTGTCGGCGTCCGAGAGGCCGAAACCGGCCTTGACCGCGTTGCCGTCGTACGTCGGCCCGCTGCGCGTGTCGCCCGCGACCCGTACCCGCAGGATGACCGGCACCGTGCCCTTCACATGCGGTGCGACGTCCGAGGGGTTGAGCGTGACCGCCAGGTAGTACCCACCGGTGAAGCTCATGGCGCGGATCGAGTAGTCGGCCTTCGCGAACCGGTTTCCGTACGCCGCGGGCGCGGTGCTCACCTCGGTCCGGGGCGGCTCGCCCTCCTGTGCGGAGACGGTGCCCCGTTTCGCGAGCCCGCGCGCCGGGTTGTAGGCACGCATTCCGACCGCCTGGTCGAGGAGGCCGGTGCTCTTGTCCGTACCGTCGGCGGGAAGTTCGGCGACGGCGGAGATCTGCTGCCCCCACTCGACCGGCACCCGGTAGAAGTGGGTCTCCCCCGGCCGGAACTGGTCCTCCCACGCCCCCGTGGCCACCAGCGGCGCGTCGGCGAATCCGCGGCCGCCCTGCTGGTGGTGGGTGCTTCCGCTGGGCGGCCGGGGCGGCGTCGTGTGCCAACTTCCCTCCGGCGTCCGCCCGGTGGCCCCGCCCTTCACCGGCGGCTCCACCATCAGCCGCAGCTCCAGCGGCCAGCGGTCCGGGTCCTGGGAGTCGGCCTGCCGCTCCACCGTGACGAGATAGCGCCCGGCCTTCCGGCAGGACGCCACCGAGCCCGAGCCGATCTGGCGGGAGGCGTAATCGGCCAGGGGGTAGGCGACATCGTTCGTCTCGACCTTCGGGGACGCGGTGTCGCAGATGCCCCCGTCGGGGTTCTCCAGCGTCACTTTGACGCCGTCGCGGTACGAGGCCACGCCCGCGCCGGGCCGGGGGGCCGCGACCGCCGAGACGTAGGCGGCGGACTCCCCGTCGAGTTGCGCGCTGTAGTACCGCTTCTCGCCAGGCGCGACACTGTCGACGTAGGTACGGCCGGTCGTGAGGGGCGGGGCGTCCGTATCGTCCCCGGCGCCCTCTATCCGGGTGCCCTGGGGCTCGTACGCCCGGGCCCCGGCGGTGCTGTCGGCGGCCGCCACCGGGATCGGCCCCGGCGCCGCGGCCGCCGCGCACAGCGCCGCCACCGCGGCGAGGCCGGTCCTGACCTTGCTGCGGTCCTTCATCGCGCCCCCCTCGTCCTGCCAGCCGCCCACCCGCCATATTTGCATATGCAAGTAAATTATTTGCGAGGGTGAATAGCAGCGGCCTCCGCCGTCACATCCCCGCCAACGCCACGGCGCCAGTAAAGCCGACGGGGCCCCGACCGCTCCAGCGGTCGGGGCCCCGTACCGGGACTCTGTGGGGGCTCACACACCCGAACCTGCGGGTACGGAGTCGGTCGCCTCCGTCCACAGATCCTGCTCGGCGCGATCCGCCTGGATCTGGCGGTACACGAGGAGCCCGCCGATGGCGGCCAGTGCGACCAGGAGAAGCTTCTTCACCGCGCTACCTCGTCTCTTTCCTTGACGTAGGGGACCTCTGGCGCCCGATGATACACACCGACCGATACCGTTCGGTGACCTATGCTCGGCATTGGCCGAGCAACAACCGGCCATCAACTTCCGGGCGCCCATACGCGATCAGCCCGGACGGAAGAGATCTCCGTCCAGGCTGAACCGCGCTGGTGGGGCTAACAGGACTTGAACCTGTGGCCTCTTCCTTATCAGGGAAGCGCTCTAACCGTCTGAGCTATAGCCCCGCGCTGCACCGAAAGATTAGCGCACCACCAGCCCTGTCCCAAAATCGGTAACGGCGGGCCGCTACTCGTCCTCGGCGAGCGTGAGCTCCACGCCGCCCACGAAGCCCGCCGACAGGTTGTAGATGAACGCGCCCAGCGTCGCCAATGCCGTCGCCAACACCACATTGATCACGGCGATGATCGAGGTGAACGCCATGACTCGGGGCAGTGACAGGAAGGACTCCAGGTCGAACCCGCTGCCCTTCTTCGACTCCGTCGCCTCGCTGAGCGTCCCGCCCACCGCGCTGAAGACACCCATGGCGTCCATGACCATCCACAGCACCGCCGCCGCGATCACCGTGCAGATCCCGAGCGCTATCGCGAGCAGGAAGCTGACCTTCATGACCGACCACGGATCGGCCTTGGCGACCCGCAGCCGCGCCTTGCGTGTGCGCGGCATCGGACGAGCTCCCGCGCCCGTACGCGGACGGCGCACGGCCGCCGCGGCCTGCTGCTGGCCGCTCTGACCCGGCTGACCCGGCTGACCCGGCACCGCGGAGCCGCCCCGTCCGGCCCCGCCGCCGGGAGGGGCCCCGCCGCCGGGCGGCGGAGCGTAGGCCTGCGGCGGGTGGTACGGCTGCGCGGGCTGCGGCGGGGTGGGCCGCTCACCGGGCAGCGGGCTCGCGTGCTGAGGCTGCGGCTGCGGCTGCGGCTGCGGCTGCGGCTGCGGCTGCGGCTGCCGGGTGTCCGTCACTGTTCCCCCTGGGAGTCGTCGGCTGGGCCACGGGTGCCTTCCGAAGCGGACGTACCGCCCGCCGGGGACGGGGGTCCCGATCCCGGACGCCCTCCGGCATCCGCACCGCCGCCCGCGGCACCCGTGGCTCCAGTCACGACTTACTCCTCGGTCTCGTCAGCCGGGGGCGGTGTGCCCCCAGCCGCCTCGGACGCGGCCTCCTCGGCTGCTTCGATCGCGGTCTCGATGACCTCCTCGACCTCTTCAGCCTCGCGACCGGCCTCGGCGTTCCGGGCGATGCCCACGACGGCATCGCGCTTGCCCAGGTTGATCAGTTGGACGCCCATGGTGTCACGGCCCGTCTCCCTGACCTCGCTGACCCGTGTACGGATCACACCGCCGCTGAGCGAGATGGCGAGGATCTCGTCGGACTCCTCGACCACCAGCGCACCGACCAGAGAACCACGGTCCTCCACGATCTTGGCGGCCTTGATTCCGAGACCGCCGCGACCCTGGACGCGGTACTCATCGACATTCGTCCGCTTCGCGTACCCACCGTCGGTGGCGGTGAACACGAACGTACCCGGCCGGACGACATTCATCGAGAGGAGTTCATCGCCCTCGCGGAAACTCATGCCCTTCACACCGGAGGTCGCGCGCCCCATCGGCCGCAGCGACTCGTCCGTCGCCGTGAACCGGATCGACTGCGCCTTCTTGCTGATCAGCAGCAGATCGTCCTCGGCGGACACCAACTCGGCACCGATCAGCTCGTCCTCGCTGCCGTCCTCCATCTCGCGGAGGTTGATGGCGATCACACCGCCCGAGCGGGGCGAGTCGTAGTCCTTCAGCGGAGTCTTCTTCACCAGGCCCGACTTCGTGGCCAGCACCAGATACGGCACCGCCTCGTAGTCCCGGACGGCGAGAATCCGCGCGATCTTCTCATCCGGCTGGAACGCCAGCAGATTCGCGACGTGCTGGCCGCGTGCGTCGCGGCCCGCGTCCGGAAGCTCGTACGCCTTCGCCCGGTAGACCCGGCCCTTGTTGGTGAAGAACAGCAGCCAGTGGTGCGTGGTCGAGACGAAGAAGTGGTCGACGATGTCGTCCTGCTTCAGCTTCGTGCCGCGCACGCCCTTGCCGCCGCGCTTCTGCGAGCGGTAGTCCTCGGTCTTGGTCCGCTTCACATAGCCGCCACGCGTGATGGTGACGACGATGTCCTCCTCGGCGATCAGGTCCTCGATGGACATGTCGCCGTCGAAGGGAACCAGCTTGGAGCGCCGGTCGTCGCCGAACTTCTCGACGATCGCCGTCAGCTCCTCGCTGATGATCTGCCGCTGCCGCTCGGGCGAGGCCAGGATCGCGTTGTACCCGCTGATCTTCGCCTGCAGCTCGTCGTGCTCCTGGACGATCTTCTGACGCTCCAGGGCGGCCAGCCGCCGCAGCTGCATCTCCAGGATCGCGTTCGCCTGGATCTCGTCGATCTCCAGCAGGCCCATCAGGCCGCCGCGCGCGGTGTCCACCGTGTCGCTGCGCCGGATCAGCGCGATGACCTCGTCGATCGCGTCGAGCGCCTTGAGCAGACCGCGCAGGATGTGCGCCCGCTCCTCGGCCTTGCGCAGCCGGAAGCGGGTCCGGCGGACGATGACCTCGATCTGGTGCGTGACCCAGTTGCGGATGAACGCGTCGAGCGAGAGGGTACGCGGCACCCCGTCGACCAGCGCCAGCATGTTGGCGCCGAAGTTCGTCTGCAGATCGGTGTGCTTGTAGAGGTTGTTGAGGACGACCTTGGCGACCGCGTCCCGCTTGAGCACGATGACCAGGCGCTGGCCGGTACGCGAGGAGGTTTCGTCGCGGACGTCCGCGATGCCGCCGATCTTGCCGTCCTTCACCAGGTCGGCGATCTTCTGCGCGAGATTGTCCGGGTTGACCTGGTACGGCAGCTCGGTTACTACCAGGCACTGACGGCCCTGGATCTCCTCGACCTCGACGACCGCTCGCATCGTGATCGAGCCACGGCCGGTGCGGTACGCCTCCTCGATGCCCTTACGGCCGACGACCAGCGCGCCGGTCGGGAAGTCCGGTCCCTTGATCCGGTCGACGAGGGCGTCGAGCAGCTCCTCCTGGGTCGCCTCCGGGTTCGCCAGGAACCACTGGGCACCCTCGGCCACCTCGCGCAGGTTGTGCGGCGGGATGTTGGTGGCCATGCCGACCGCGATGCCCGCCGAACCGTTGATCAGCAGGTTCGGGAAGCGGGCCGGCAGGACCGTCGGCTCCTGGTTGCGGCCGTCGTAGTTGTCCTGGAAGTCGACGGTCTCCTCGTCGATGTCCCGGAGCATCTCCATGGCCAGCGGGGCCATCTTGCACTCGGTGTACCGCATGGCCGCCGCCGGGTCGTTGCCCGGCGAGCCGAAGTTGCCGTTGGAGTCGACCAGCGGCATCCGCATGGACCACGGCTGGGCCAGCCGCACCAGGGCGTCGTAGATCGACGTGTCGCCGTGCGGGTGGTACGTGCCCATGACGTCGCCGACGACGCGGGCGCACTTGTAGAAGCCCTTCTCGGGGCGGTATCCGCCGTCGTACATCGCGTACAGCACACGCCGGTGCACCGGCTTGAGGCCGTCCCGGACGTCGGGCAGCGCGCGGCTCACGATCACGCTCATCGCGTAGTCGAGATACGAGCGCTGCATCTCCGTCTCGAGGCCTACCGGCTCGACGCGGAGGGCGGCACCCTCAGCGAGGTCTTCGGGCGTCTCTTCAGGCATGTTCGGGGTGTTCTCGTCGGCCATTCCTGGTCAAGTCCTTCTGTCGTCTGCGGCTGGGGGCCGACTCAGATGTCGAGGAAGCGGACATCCTTGGCGTTGCGCTGGATGAACGAGCGCCGTGCCTCGACGTCCTCGCCCATCAGGACCGAGAACAGGTCGTCGGCCTGCGCCGCGTCGTCCAGGGTGACCTGGCCCAGGACGCGGTGATCGGGGTCCATCGTGGTCACGCGCAGCTCTTCGGCGTTCATCTCGCCCAGACCCTTGAAGCGCTGGACCGAGTCGTCCTTGATGCGCTTGCCCTGCTCACGGCCGGCCTGGATCAGCACGTCCCGCTCCCGGTCCGAGTACGCGTATTCGAAGTCGTCCCGGCCCCACTTGATCTTGTAGAGCGGCGGACGGGACAGGAAGACATGCCCCGCCTCGACCAGCGGGCGCATGAAGCGGAAGAGGAAGGTCAGCAGCAGGGTGTTGATGTGCTGGCCGTCGACATCGGCGTCCGCCATCAGGATGATCTTGTGATAGCGGAGCTTGGTGATGTCGAAGTCCTCGTGCACCCCGGTGCCGAAGGCGGAGATCAGCGCCTGGACCTCGTTGTTCTGGAGGATCTTGTCGACGCGGGCCTTCTCGACGTTCAGGATCTTGCCGCGGATCGGGAGGATCGCCTGAAACTGCGGGTTACGGCCGGACTTGGCCGAGCCGCCGGCGGAGTCACCCTCGACGATGAAGATCTCGCACTTCGACGGGTCGCTGGACTGGCAGTCGCTCAGCTTGCCCGGCAGCGACGCGCTCTCCAGCAGGCCCTTGCGGCGGGTCAGGTCGCGCGCCTTGCGGGCCGCCACCCGGGCCGTCGCCGCCTGGATCCCCTTGCGGACGATGTCCGCCGCCTCGTTGGGGTTGCGGTCCAGCCAGTCGGCGAGGTGCTCATTGACGATCTTCTGGACGAAGGTCTTCGCCTCGGTGTTGCCCAGCTTGGTCTTCGTCTGGCCCTCGAACTGCGGCTCGCCCAGCTTGACCGAAATGATCGCGGTCAGACCCTCGCGGATGTCCTCACCGGTGAGGTTGTCGTCCCGCTCGCGGAGCAGCTTCTTGTCGCGCGCGTACTTGTTGATCAGGTACGTCAGCGCGGACCGGAAGCCCTCCTCGTGGGTGCCGCCCTCATGGGTGTGGATGGTGTTCGCGAAGCTGTAGACACCCTCGGTGTACTGGGTGTTCCACTGCATCGCGACCTCGAGGGAGAGCAACCGCTCCTTGTCCTCGGCCTCGAAGCCGATCACCGTGGGGTGGACCAGCTCGCCCTTGCGGGAGTTGAGGTATGTGACGAAGTCGACAATGCCGCCGTCGTAGCGGTACGTCACGGAGAGCGGCTTGCCCTCCTCGTCCACATGGGCCTCGCGCTCGTCGGTCAGCGAGATGGTCAGCCCCTTGTTGAGGAACGCCATCTCCTGGAACCGCCGCGACAGCGTCTCGAAGGAGTACTCGGTGGTCTCGAAGATGTCCGGGTCGGCCCAGAAGGTGACCGTGGTGCCGGTCTCGTCCGTGGGCTCGTTCCGGGCCAGGGGCGCGGTCGGAACGCCGAGCTTGTAGTCCTGGGTCCAGCGGTAGCCGTCCGCCTTGACCTCCACCGCCAGCTTCGACGACAGCGCGTTGACGACTGAGACGCCGACGCCGTGCAGACCGCCGGAGACGGCGTAGCCGCCGCCGCCGAACTTGCCGCCCGCGTGCAGGACGGTCAGCACGACCTCCACGGCCGGCTTTCCCTCCGACGGGACGATGCCCACGGGGATGCCACGGCCGTTGTCGACGACGCGGACGCCGCCGTCGGCCAGGATCGTCACCTCGATGGTGTCCGCGTGACCGGCCAGCGCCTCGTCGACGGAGTTGTCGACCACCTCTTGGACGAGGTGGTGCAGGCCGCGCTCCCCGGTGGATCCGATGTACATACCGGGTCGCTTGCGGACCGCGTCCAGACCCTCCAGGACGGTGATCGCACTGGCGTCGTACGACGGCGGAGCCAAGGCCTCGCCGTCGTCATGAGACGTGATGTTTTCGATGAGGTTGCCGGAATCGGCCACGAAGCGCCCTTTCTGGCACAGCACAAGCCGACTCCGGGGCAGACGGGAGCGGCTGCGTCGTTCAACATGTGTCCGCAAGCGCTCGGCGCGCCAGCGGCGACGGTGTACGGCCCCAGTCTACCGGTAGCGCCGACAAGAATGGGGGCTTGCCGGTGCCTGAGTCCGCATGTGCCGCCCTGAACCGGTCGCCACCGACTCCCCATATGCGGGGACGGGCTCCAAGAGGCTCACACCGCCACTCAGCGCTTTGGGCTGTCAACCACCGGCTACCGTGACCGGGGTCTCAGCCGTCACCCTGTGCTCAGGCTTGCGCACGGGCCCCGGGGTCACCCGGTCAGCCGTAGGTGTCACCCGGGCCGGTGGAGCCGGGGGAGCGCAGCGGACCGTAGCGGCGGGCGGGGCCGCCGGGGCCCAAGACCTTGATCAATTTCACGGTGCCCTGGCCGAGATCCGCGTTCAGCCGGGCGACGAGCTGCGGAGCGAGCAGCCGCAGCTGGGTCGCCCACGCCGTGGAGTCGCAGCGCACCGTCAGCACCCGGGCGTCCTCGTCGTAACGCTGCGGCTCGCAATGGAGCGCCACCTCGGGGCCGACCATCTGGGGCCAGCGGCCCATCACCCCGCCGACCGCCGCCGGGGTCTCCCAGCCGCGCTCGGTGATCAGTCGGTTGATCGCCGCACCGAGCGGAAGCGGATCGCGCCCGTCGGCGCGCGCGCCGGAGCGCAAGCCCCCTCTGCGTGCCTGCTTCTTCTGCTGGGCCGCGGCACCGCGGGCACGCGCCTGCTCCTTGGCGGCGCGCAGCGCGACGCGCGCCAGATCGACACCGGAGGGCTCGGGCGATGGGGAGGACCCCGCGGGCTGGTCGGTCATACGCGCCGCACCTCGCCCTCGGCCACCGCGTAGCGCGTCCCCGTCAGCACCTGCGGGACGTCGTCCTCCACCGCCGCCGTCACCAGCACCTGCTCACCGGGGGCGACGAGCTCGGCCAGCCGCTCCCGGCGCCGCTCGTCCAGCTCCGCGAAGACGTCGTCGAGCACCAGCACCGGCTCACCGGCCTCGGCGCGCAGCAGATCGTACGAGGCCAGGCGCAGGGCGAGGGCGTACGACCATGACTCGCCATGGCTCGCGTAGCCCTTGGCCGGGAGCCGGCCGAGCTTGAGCACCAGATCGTCGCGGTGCGGGCCGACCAGGGTGACGCCGCGCTCGATCTCCTGTTTCCGGGCCTCGGTGAGGGCGGCGATCAGCTGCTCGTACAGCTCCTCGCGGCTGCCCCCCGCGGCCAGGCCCTCGCCGGCCGAGCTCCGGTACTCCAGCAGCACGGGGCCGCCGCCCGGGGCGAGCTGCTCGTACGCCTTGTCGGCGAGCGGCTGGAGTACGGAGACCAGGTCGAGGCGCTGGGCGAGCAGCTCGGCACCGGCCCGTGCCAGGTGCTGGTCCCAGACGTCGAGGGTGGACAGGGTCGTGTCGCCGCCTGCGCCGCGCGAGCCGTGGCGCCTGGCCATCGCCGCGGTCTTGAGCAGGGTGTTGCGCTGCTTGAGCACCCGGTCGTAGTCGGAGCGGACCCCGGCCATCCGCGGCGCGCGGGCGGTGATCAGCTCGTCGAGGAAGCGACGGCGCTCGCCCGGATCGCCCTTGACGAGGGCCAGGTCCTCGGGCGCGAACAGGACCGTACGCACAATGCCCAGCACATCGCGCGGTCTGACCTGCGAGGAGCGGTTGACGCGGGCGCGGTTGGCCTTCCCCGGGTTGAGCTCCAGCTCGACCAGCTGCTGCCGGTCGCCCTGGGCGACCGCGGCCCGGATGACGGCCCGGTCGGCTCCCATGCGCACCAGCGGGGCATCGGAGGAGACCCGGTGGCTGCCGAGGGTGGCCAGATAGCCGACGGCCTCGACGAGATTGGTCTTGCCCTGACCATTGGGGCCGACGAAGGCCGTGACGCCCGGGCCGAGCTCGACCTCGGCCCGGGCGTACGAGCGGAAGTCGGCGAGCGACAGATGCGTGACGTGCATGGTGGGCTGCGCCGACCTCCCCCGGCTGTACTGCTACTCCCCCTTGTCGGGGTGGTGCTTACTTGGTGTTCTCGACCGCGTGGCCGCCGAACTGGTTGCGCAGTGCGGCGATCATCTTCATCTGCGGGGAGTCGTCCTGGCGGGAGGCGAAGCGGGCGAAGACGGACGCGGTGATCGCGGGCAGCGGCACCGCCTTGTCGATCGCGGCCTCCACGGTCCACCGGCCCTCGCCGGAGTCCTCGGCGTAGCCGCGCAGCTTCTCCAGGTGCTCGTCGTCATCGAGGGCGCGGACGGACAGGTCCAGCAGCCAGGAGCGGATGACGGTCCCCTCCTGCCAGGAGCGGAAGATCTCGCGGACGTCGGTGACCGATTCCACGGCCTCCAGCAGCTCCCAGCCCTCGGCATAGGCCTGCATCATCGCGTACTCGATGCCGTTGTGGACCATCTTGGCGAAGTGGCCCGCGCCGACCTTGCCGGCGTGCACAGCGCCGAAGTCGCCTTCGGGCTTGAGGGCGTCGAAGATCGGCTGGACCTTGGCCACATGCTCGGCGGCGCCGCCGTACATCAGCGCGTAGCCGTTCTCCAGGCCCCAGACACCGCCGGAGACACCGCAGTCGACGAAGCCGATACCCCGGGCGTTGAGCTGCTCGGCGTGCTTCTCGTCGTCGGTCCAGCGGGAGTTGCCGCCGTCGACGACGATGTCGCCGGGCGACAGCAGCTCGGCCAGCTCGTCGATGGTGATCTGGGTGGGGACCCCGGCCGGGACCATGACCCACACCACGCGAGGGGCCTTCAGCTTGCCCACAAGCTCATCGAGGCTGTGGACATCGGCGACGTCCGGGTTGCGGTCGTATCCGATGACGGTGTGGCCTGCGCGGCGAACGCGCTCGCGCATGTTGCCGCCCATCTTGCCGAGGCCGACGAGACCGAGCTCCATCAGTGATCCTTTATGCCGTAGTCCATTGCTTTCAGCAGATGAGTCCGAGCCTACGCCCGCGGGTTACCGCACAGATGTGGGCTACACCCGCTCATTCGCTCGGTGCTCATCCGCTCAGTCGGACCGGCATGATCAGGTACTTGTACGCCTCGTCCGCCTCGGCGTCCATGGCCGGCTTGCCACTGAGCAGCGCGGGCTTGGTCGAGGTGGTGAAGGACAGCTGGGCGACCGGAGAGTCGATCGCGCTGAGGCCGTCCAGCAGGAAGGTGGGGTTGAAGGCGATCGAGATGTCGTCGCCGTCGAGCTGGGCGTCGACGCGCTCCACAGCCTGTGCGTCGTCGCTCGAGCCGGCCTCCAGGATCAGCACGCCCTGCTCAAAGCTGAGCCGCACCGGGGTGTTGCGCTCGGCGACCAGGGCCACCCGCTTGACAGCCTCGACGAACGGGGCGGTCTCGATCACCGCGACGGAGTTGAACTCGGTCGGGAAGAGCGTGCGGTACTTCGGCAGATCGCCCTCGAGCAGCCGGGTGGTGGTGCGGCGCCCGGCGCCCTCGAAGCCGATCAGCCCCTCGCCCGCACCCGAGCCGGACAGCGCGATGGTGACGGTGTCGCCACTGGTCAGCGACTTGGCGGTGTCGAGCAGCGTCTTGGCGGGCACCAGCGCGACGGCGGAGGCGTCGGGGGCCTCGGGCTTCCACAGGAACTCACGGACCGCGAAGCGGTAGCGGTCCGTCGAGGCCAGCGTGACGGTGTCGCCCTCGATCTCGATCCGGACGCCGGTGAGCACCGGCAGGGTGTCGTCACGGCCGGCGGCGATGGCGACCTGGGCGGCCGCGGCGGCGAAGACCTCACCGGGGACGGTCCCGGTCGCGGTCGGCATCTGCGGCAGCGTCGGGTACTCCTCCACAGGCAGGGTGTGGAGTGTGAATCGCGAGGAGCCGCAGACCACGGTGACCCGCACCCCGTCGCTGGAGATCTCCACCGGGCGGTTGGGGAGGGCGCGGCAGATGTCGGCCAGCAGGCGGCCGGAGACGAGGACCGTGCCGTCGTCCTCCACGTCGGCTTCCACCGAGACGCGGGCCGAGACCTCGTAGTCGAAGCCGGAGAGGCTGAGGGCGCCCTCCTCCGCCTTCAGCAGGATGCCCGCGAGAACGGGCACCGGCGGACGGGCCGGAAGGCTGCGGGCCGTCCAGGCCACTGCCTCCGCGAGTACATCGCGCTCCACCCGGATCTTCACCGGAACCGCCTCCTGCTGTTGCTGGCTCGCCCTGCTGGCCTTCATCGTCGGCTGAGTCGCCGGAGACCAGTCTGACGTACGCCGCCGACAGTCGGTGCGGCTCGGGGTCAAGTCGGTGCGCGGGGTGTCGGGCGGCTCGGCCCGAGGTTGTGCACAGGCCCCACTTCGAAGCGGTTTCCTCGCTATACCTCTGTGGTCGTAGTAGTAGGGCCTGTGGAAACCGTGGATAACTTGCTTTTCCCAGGTCAGCGGCGATTTTTTGTCCACCGGCCCTGTGGGCGGCGGCAGTGGACAACCGGGGTGATCTGTGGACGCCGAAGAGTTCTGCACATGCGATGCACAGACATCGCTCGGTTCTCCCCAGCGCCGTCCCCAGATTTACCCGCCTTTCCCACAGCCCAACCCGCCCCCTTGGTGTGACGCCTTTCACTCGCCCCGGTGACCGTGGCAGTTTCGTTGCCGAACAGTGGACAGCGGTGTGGAGAAGCTGTGGGCAACGGGCCTTCGGCTGTGGGTTGCCGGTGGACAACGCGATCCGGGCCCTGTGGGCACCGTGCTTGTCCACAGTCTGTGGACTCGGGATTGCCACAAATCCACAACCTGCTGACCTCGGACGATCCTCTCTATGGGCCACACGCTGTGGATGGGTTCGGGATAACTCGCACGTCCCCAGGGTGTGGATGGTGGATCGGCTGTGGATCTGTGGAGAACCGGGTCGGCCGGGCCTGGAATCGAACGGCCGCGGGGGCGGAACGACGAAGGGCGCTCCGGGAGTGGTCCGTCCCGGAGCGCCCTTCGGCGGATGACGAGGCCTCTGCGGGCGCCCTGTGAGCCCCTGTGTCAGCCGTTCTTGATGCGGTTCGTCAGCTCGGTCACCTGGTTGTAGATGGAGCGCCGCTCGGCCATCAGCGCCCTGATCTTGCGGTCGGCGTGCATCACCGTCGTATGGTCGCGGCCGCCGAACTGTGCGCCGATCTTGGGCAGCGACAGATCGGTCAGCTCACGGCACAGATACATGGCGATCTGCCGCGCGGTGACCAGCACCCGACTGCGGGAGGCG
This sequence comes from Streptomyces sp. NPDC005393, assembly GCF_040606675.1. NCBI lineage: Bacteria > Bacillati > Actinomycetota > Actinomycetes > Kitasatosporales > Streptomycetaceae > Streptomyces > Streptomyces sp. NPDC005393. The sequence goes on from NZ_JBEXFG010000016.1 coordinate 56,073, forward strand.
CCGCACAGATCGTCGACCGTATGCCCGAAGTAGTCGGCGGTCGCAGCCATGATCGCGGTGGCGGTGATCTCCGGGGCCGCGTCCTCGCCACCGGGGATCAGATCCTTCAGGACGATCTCGGTGAGGCCCAGGTCCACCGGCTGCCGGTTCAGGCTCGCGAAGGCCGTGACCCGGATCAGCGCGCCCTCCAGCTCACGGATGTTGCGCGAGATCCGTGAGGCGATGAACTCCAGCACCTCCGGTGGCGCGTTCAGCTGCTCCTGCACCGCCTTCTTGCGGAGGATCGCGATGCGCGTCTCCAGTTCCGGCGGCTGCACATCGGTGATCAGGCCCCACTCGAAGCGGTTGCGGAGCCGGTCCTCCAGGGTGACCAGCTGCTTGGGCGGCCGGTCGGAGGAGAGCACGATCTGCTTGTTGGCGTTGTGGAGCGTATTGAAGGTGTGGAAGAACTCCTCCTGCGTCGACTCCTTGCTCGCCAGGAACTGGATGTCGTCGACCAGCAGGATGTCCATGTCGCGATAGCGCCTGCGGAACGCGTCCGCCTTGCCGTCTCGGATGGAGTTGATGAACTCGTTGGTGAACTCCTCGGAGCTCACATAGCGCACCCGGGTCCCGGGGTAGAGGCTGCGTGCGTAGTGCCCGATGGCGTGCAGCAGATGCGTCTTGCCGAGTCCCGACTCCCCGTAGATGAACAGCGGGTTGTACGCCTTGGCCGGCGCCTCGGCGACCGCGACCGCCGCGGCGTGCGCGAAGCGGTTGGAGGCGCCGATGACGAAGGTGTCGAAGAGGTACTTGGGGTTCAGCCGCGCGGTCGGCTCACCGGGGCCGGACGCGGGCGCGGGCTGCGCGGCGAGCGGGCCGGGAGCACCGGTCTGCGAGGGCAGGACGGGCGGGCCGCCGCGGGCGCGCTCGAGGGGGTCGGGAAGATCATGGCGCTGCTGCTCGTACGGCGGACGCTCGGAGCCCGCCCCCGGGCCGCCCGGCCCGCCCGGACGGGGGCGCTCCGCGGCCGGACCGCGGTAGTCGCCACGCGGCTGCTGGTCGTACGGCTGCTGGTCGTAGCCGGCCGAGGAGCGCTGCCGGGGATGCTGTGAGGCGTACGGATCGCCCTCGGGGAAGCCGCCGAGCCTGGGCTGCTGCCAGCCGTAGTCGTCACGATGCCGCGGCCAGGCGCCCGGCTCGGGGCGCGGCTGCTGATAGCCGGGGTACGCGGGGCGGGCCGACGGAAGCTCATCGGGGGCCGGACGGCCGTAGCCCTCCCGGCCGTCGTACCCCTCATAGCTTTCCCGCTGCTCGGGCCGCTCATAGCTTTCCCGCTGCTCGGGCCGTGGCTGCTGCGGGACGACCGGTTCGCCGGCCGAGTCGTCGACGGTGATCGCGATGCGGATCGGACGGCCGCACTCCCGGCTCAGCGTCTCGCTGACGACCGGGGCCAGCCTGCCTTCCAGTACGCCCTTGGCGAATTCATTGGGAACGGCGAGCAGCGCGGTGTCGGCGACGAGTGCGAGAGGCTGGCACCGCTTGATCCAGTGCTCGTCCTTGGCTTCGACGCCCTCTCCGGCCTGTCCCGTGCCCTCTCCCAGAAGCCGCTCGAGGACACGTGGCCACACTGCGGCAAGATCGGCGGGTACGTCAGCCACAGGGCACGCTCTCTCACTCGCTGGGTGGGGGACGCCGACAGGTCCCACGACTGCGTGGTTCTCGGGACAGGCGTAAAAGAATCGGAGCCTAGCCACGGTAGTCAGGCCGGGGTGTACGGTTCAAGTCGTTGTCCACAGGGTGTGTACAAATGTGCCATGTGATGTCGCCGGGCGTTCCCTTGCCCCCGGACGCGGGGCGTGGGTGTCGTCAGCGCGCCGTCCACCGGTTTGACCGGATGGCGTAACCGCGCGTACCGTAACCAGGTCGAGTTGTCGATGGCTGCTGCCGCCTGCCTCCGATGGGCAAGGATTACGGACATCATGATCCGTGATCGTGAAGCGGTGCACTCGGGCGTATTGCGAGCTACTCGTGGGCGCACGGTGACAGCCAGGCGATGTCCCGCCACCACCCGATTCATTTCTGGAGCCCCCGAGTGAGCAAGCGCACCTTCCAGCCGAACAACCGCCGCCGCGCGAAGACCCACGGCTTCCGGCTGCGTATGCGTACCCGTGCCGGCCGCGCGATTCTCGCGTCCCGCCGCAGCAAGGGTCGCGCCAGCCTGTCTGCCTGAGCAGCCTGACCTCAAGGTCCATGACGTGCTGCCTACCGAGCATCGGCTGAGGCGGCGCGAGGACTTTGCCGCCGCGGTACGCCGAGGACGCAGGGCCGGTCGCCCACTTCTTGTCGTGCACTATCGCAGCGGACTCACCAGCGGTGATACGCACCCGCACGCACCTGGGGAGAGTGCTCCCCCGGCGCGTGCGGGTTTCGTCGTCAGCAAGGCCGTCGGCGGTGCCGTCGTCCGTAATCTGGTGAAGAGGAGACTGCGTCATCTGATGCGGGACCGCATCGATCGTTTTCCCGCAGGTAGCCTTGTGGTCGTACGGGCACTGCCCGGTGCGGGCGAGGCGGGTTACGACCAGCTGGCCCGCGATCTCGACACGGCAGTGCAGCGGCTACTGGGAGGGGTGCCGCGATGAAGTACCCGCTGCTGTGGTTGATCAAGCTGTACCAGTGGACCGTCAGCCCCATGCTGGGACCGGTCTGCAAGTACTACCCGTCGTGCTCGCACTATGGCTATACGGCCATTCAGAGGCACGGCGCGGTGAAAGGAACGGCGCTGACGGCCTGGCGCATCCTGCGCTGCAACCCGTGGTCACTCGGTGGCGTCGACCACGTTCCGCCCCGGAAGCGTCCGGTGTGGCACCAGCGGCTGCGGAACCGCCTCGGCGGGCATCCGGCTGTGGAGCCTGCCGCACAGCCCGAGACCCAGCCCAACGCCCAAGGAGCCTGATTCGTGGACACGATCCTCGGTCCGCTTTATGACGTAGTTTCCTGGATCATCGTCCAGTTCCACTCGTTCTACAGCCTTATTTTTGACCGGAACAGTGGCTGGGCGTGGGGTCTGTCCATCGTCTCGCTGGTGGTACTGATCCGTATCTGCCTGATCCCGCTCTTTGTGAAGCAGATCAAGGCGACACGGAACATGCAGGCGCTCCAGCCGAAGATGAAGGCGATCCAGGAGCGCTATAAGAACGACAAGCAGCGTCAGTCCGAAGAGATGATGAAGCTCTACAAGGAGACGGGCACCAACCCGCTCTCGAGCTGTCTCCCGATTCTGGCGCAGTCGCCGTTCTTCATCGCGCTCTACCAGGTTCTCAACCACATCGCGAACAACAAGACGGTCGGCGTCATCGACCAGTCGCTGCTGGACAGCGCCCGTCATGCGCATATCTTCGGCGCTCCACTGTCCGTGAAGTTCATGTCGTCCGCGGACCAGGTCCAGCAACTCGGTGCCTCCCTGATGGATGTCCGCATCGTGACGATCACCATGATCGTGCTGATGTCGGCGTCGCAGTTCTTCACCCAGCGCCAGCTGATGACCAAGAACGTCGACCTGACGGTGAAGACGCCGTTCATGCAGCAGCAGAAGATGCTGATGTACGTCTTCCCGATCATGTTCGCCGTCTTCGGCATCAACTTCCCCGTCGGTGTCCTCGTCTACTGGCTGACCACCAACGTGTGGACCATGGGCCAGCAGATGTTCGTCATCCGCCGTAACCCGACCCCGGGCAGCGTAGCCTTCCAGGCACGCCAGGAGCGGCTGCGTGCCGCGGGCAAGCTGAAGGAGGCGCCGGAGGAGGTCGCCGCCAAGAAGGCCGTCGAGACGGCGCGCGCCAACCGTCAGCAGCCCAAGCGCCAGACCAAGTCCCAGCGCACCTCGGGCAGCACCCAGGGCCACAGCAGGGCGACGGCGCAGTCCGGCTCCGCGGCGAAGCCCTCGCTGGACAAGCCCGCCCAGGAAGAGACGCAGCAGAGCGCGGAGGAGAAGAAGGGGGCGCAGGGCGGAAAGCCGGCCGGCAGCTCGGCTTCCGGCTCCTCGCATAGCGCGAAGTCCGGGCAGCGCAAGGGCCAGCAGCGTCCCAAGCACCCGTCCAAGAAGTAACGAAGGAGTCCATCCGTGACGGAAGGCACCACCCCGGCCGCCGAGGGTGTCGACACCCTGACCCGCCTTGAGCAGGAAGGGGAGATCGCGGCCGATTACCTCGAGGGCCTGCTGGACATCGCGGACCTCGACGGCGACATCGACATGGATGTCGAGGCCGACCGCGCAGCGGTGTCGATCATCAGCGAGTCGACCAGCCGAGACCTGCAGAAGCTGGTCGGCCGCGATGGCGAGGTGCTGGAGGCCCTTCAGGAGCTGACCCGGCTCGCGGTGCACCGGGAGACCGGCGACCGCACCCGGCTGATGCTCGACATCGCCGGATACCGGGCCCGTAAGCGTGCCGAGCTCACCGAGCTGGGCACCAAGGCCGCGGAAGAGGCCAAGGGCACCGGTCAGCCGGTGAAGCTCAAGGCGATGACGCCCTTCGAGCGGAAAGTGGTGCACGACGCGGTGGCCGCCGTCGGACTGCGCAGCGAATCCGAGGGTGAGGAACCCCAGCGTTGCGTGGTCGTGCTTCCGGCCTGATCCGGTCCGGCTCCACGATGCATTCGGCCCCGTCTGCGCGCAGACGGGGCCGAGTCTTGTCAGCCTTACATCAGCGTTCAGCACAGTGTGCGGTATGGAAGGACGGTCCCCGTGACGGAAGCAGCGGAGCTCCCCCCGGCGCCCGAGGAGGCAAGGTTCGTATTCGGTGAGCGCTTCCCGGAGGCCGTCCGCTACGGCGAACTGCTGGCAGACATCGGAGTGACCCGCGGGCTGATCGGACCGCGCGAGGTGCCTCGGCTGTGGGAGCGGCATCTGCTGAACTGCGCCGTGCTCTCCGAGGTGGTGCCGGACGGGGTCACCGTATGCGATGTGGGCTCGGGCGCCGGGCTTCCCGGTATTCCGCTCGCCCTGACCCGGCCGGATCTGCGGATCACGCTGCTGGAGCCGCTGCTGCGCCGTACGAACTTTCTGCGGGAAGTGGTGGAGCTGCTGGGGCTTGACCATGTGACGGTGGTGCGCGGCCGGGCCGAGGAGGTTCTGGGCAAGCTGCCTCCGGTGCATGTGGTGACGGCTCGGGCCGTGGCTCCGCTGGACCGGCTGGCCGGCTGGGGGGTGCCGCTGTTGCGCCCGTACGGCGAGATGCTGCTGCTGAAGGGCGATACGGCGGAGGAGGAGCTGAAGCACGCCCGGGCGGCGCTGAGCAAGCTGGGTGTGGTCGGGACCTCGGTGCTGCATGTCGGCGAGGGGGTGGTCGATCCGCTGTCCACCGTGGTGCGGGTCGAGGTCGGGGAGAGCCCCGGAGGTGTGCGCTTCGCGGCCAAGCGGGCCAAGGCGGCCCGTCGGACGCCTCGGCGTCGCCCCTGAGTCGGTGTCGTAGGCCAACCGGCCCCCTGCGGTGGGCCGGAGTGCTCCATACAAGCTTCCAAAACTACGCATATCGGAGTGTCGCGACGAATTAACGGGGCCTCCCGTGCATCGTGTTTCACGTGAAACGTCGCTCCCTGCTGCATGGAATCATCAGTCGCGGTCGTGCGGCGGCCCCGCCACGCGGTCGCCGACCCCGTAAGGACGTGGATTCATCCACAGGAGAACGGACCTCGCTGGTTCACGACCCCAAAAGCATGGCAGGCTCTGTTCATCGCGAGCCTGATGTCGAGGAGAGTGAATCCTTGCGGTCCGACGCCAACTTCGCGGGGCCGATGACCGACCCGGTCCCCGGCCCCCGTACCGAATCGGCGGGGGAGGATGTTTCACGTGAAACGCCGCCCCCGATGGACGACACCCCTATTGGCCGTGCCGCTCAACTGGCGGTGGAGGCTCTCGGCCGTGCTGGTGAGGGCCTTCCCCGGCCGGAGCAGACCCGGGTGATGGTGGTCGCCAACCAGAAGGGTGGGGTCGGGAAGACCACGACCACGGTCAATCTGGCCGCCTCGCTCGCCCTTCACGGCGGTCGTGTGCTGGTGATCGATCTCGACCCGCAGGGCAATGCCTCGACGGCGCTGGGGATCGACCACCATGCCGAGGTCCCATCGATCTATGACGTACTGATCGACAGCAAGCCCCTGTCCGATGTCGTAGAGCCGGTCCCGGATGTGGAGGGGCTGTTCTGCGCCCCGGCCACGATCGACCTCGCCGGCGCCGAGATCGAGCTGGTCTCCCTGGTGGCGAGGGAGAGCCGGCTGGAGCGCGCGATCCAGGCCTATGAGCAGCCACTGGACTACATCCTTATCGACTGTCCGCCCTCGCTCGGGCTGCTGACGGTCAACGCGCTGGTCGCCGGGGCGGAGGTGCTGATCCCGATCCAATGCGAGTACTACGCACTGGAGGGGCTCGGGCAGCTGCTGCGGAACGTCGATCTGGTGCGGGGCCATCTCAACCCCAAGCTCCATGTCTCGACGATCCTGCTCACGATGTACGACGGCCGGACCCGATTGGCCTCCCAGGTGGCGGACGAGGTCCGCAGCCACTTCGGCCGTGAGGTGCTACGGACGAGCATTCCGAGATCGGTGCGCATCTCCGAGGCCCCCAGCTATGGGCAGACGGTCCTCACCTATGACCCGGGATCCAGCGGAGCGCTCTCTTATCTCGAGGCGGCCCGGGAGATCGCACTCAGAGGGGTCAGTGTGCAGTACAGCGCCCAGCACACTCGCGCCTTGCCTGAGATCAGCCAGCACGACCAGCACAGCATGCAGGAGGGGATTCAGTGAGTGAGCGACGCAGAGGACTGGGCCGTGGGCTCGGTGCCCTGATCCCTCCCGCGCCGAAGGGGGCGGACAACGCCGGACCCGCGGCGGGGGCGGGGATGGTCACGGCGACAGGGGCCACCACCTCACCGACCGCGGTTCCGGTGCTCACCCAGGAGCGCGGGGTGGCTGCGGCCAAGGTGGCCGCACTGCCCACGAATGGCGTTCCACAGGAAACCGAGGCCCCGCCGCCGCCACAGAAGGAGGCCGAAGCCGCTCCGGTGGAGTTGATGGAGGAGGTGGCCGGAGCCCATTTCGCCGAGCTGCCGCTGGACTTCATCACGCCCAACCCCCGTCAGCCCCGTGAGGTCTTCGACGAGGACGCGCTCGCCGAACTGGTCACCTCGATCCAGGAAGTCGGTCTCCTCCAGCCCGTCGTCGTACGGCAGCTGGCGCCCGAGCGCTATGAGCTCATCATGGGTGAGCGCCGCTGGCGGGCCTGCCGTGAGGCTGGTCTGGAGAAGATCCCGGCGATCGTCCGGGCCACCGAGGACGAGAAGCTTCTGCTCGACGCGCTGCTGGAGAACCTGCATCGCGCACAGCTCAATCCGCTGGAAGAGGCGGCGGCGTACGACCAGTTGCTGAAGGACTTCAAGTGCACACATGACGAGCTGGCCGACCGTATCGGGCGTTCGCGTCCACAAGTCTCCAATACGCTGCGGCTCTTGAAGCTCTCTCCCTCCGTCCAGCGCAGGGTCGCGGCGGGGGTTCTCTCCGCGGGCCATGCCCGGGCGCTGCTCTCCGTGGACGATGCGGAAGAGCAGGATCGGCTGGCCCATCGCATCGTCGCCGAGGGGCTGTCGGTCCGGGCCGTCGAGGAGATCGTCACCCTGCTGGGATCGCGGTCGGGCAGCGCTCCGAAGGCCAAGGGCCCGCGGGCCGGTACGCGGGTGTCCCCCGCACTCACGGATCTCGCCTCACGTCTCTCCGATCGGTTCGAGACCCGGGTGAAGGTCGACCTCGGTCAGAAGAAGGGAAAGATCGTCGTTGAGTTCGCCTCGATAGAGGATCTGGAGCGGATTCTCGGCACCCTTGCCCCCGGTGAGGGGCCGGTGCTGGAGCAGCCACTGTCCTCCGACGACACGGTGGAGGACGAGGAGGAGTAAGGCACTGGCCGGTACGGCGGCGCCGTACGGAACCGGCAGTGCGGGGCGGGTCGTGTTCCGAGGAGGTCGGAACACGACCCGCTCTTTGCCCAAAGGGCGGTATCGGTGCAATCTCCGCACGGATACGATGCGACCAGGCAGGGCGGATCCAGGTGGAGGCGCCTCATGTGGAGGGCAGGGCCATGCGATCGGTGAGTCGCACCGGACTGGTGGCCACAGGATTGGGCCTGGGAGCTGTCGGCGGCTTCGTCGGCAGCCTGCTCAGGGAGCGTAGTGCGCTGTCAGCCGCCCGTGCCGCGGCTGGCCAAGGAAGTGAAGGACTGACTTCATGGGGCGTCGGCTCGTACCGCTCACGCTGGACAATCTCCCGGACATTCCCAAGCGCTGTCGTGCCTGTGTCTTCTGGGAGCTCGACCCGGTCAGCGGCGAGGCCGCGGTAAGGGCGGGCCGGCCGGAGCTGGAGAAGGAAGCATGGATCTCGGCCGTCCTGCTGGAGTGGGGATCCTGCGGCCGGGTGGTCCATGTCGATGAGGTGCCGGTGGGCTTTGTGCTCTACGCGCCTCCGGCGTATGTGCCGCGGTCCACGGCGTTTCCGACCAGCCCGGTCGCGGCGGATGCCGTGCAGCTGATGACGGCGTGGCTGATGCCGGGGTACCAGGGTCAGGGGCTGGGCCGGGTGATGGTCCAGACGGTCGCCAAGGACTTGATCCGTCGGGGCTTCAAGGCGATCGAGGCGTTCGGGGATGCCGCCTGGAAGGAACCGGCGTGTGTGCTGCCCGCTGATCATCTGCTGGCCGTGGGGTTCAAGACCGTGCGGCCGCATCCGCGGTATCCGCGTCTGAGGCTGGAGCTGCGCACGACGATCTCCTGGAAGGAGGATGTCGAGCTGGCTCTGGACCGGCTGCTCGGCGCGGTCCAGAAGGAGCCGGCGCTTCGGCCGCTGTGAGGGTTTCACGTGAAACACGAAGGGGCTGCCCGTGAGGGCAGCCCCTTCGTGTTCAAGGGTGGCGTCGGCTCAGCCGATGAAGTCGGCCAGATCGCGCTCGATGGCGGCCTTCGGCTTGGCGCCGACGATCGTCTTGGCGACCTCGCCGTCCTGGTAGACATTGAGCGTCGGGATGGACATCACGCCGTACTTGGCGGCGGTCGCCGGGTTCTCGTCAATGTTGAGCTTGGCGATGACGATCTTGTCGGCGTGCTCGGCCGCGATGGCTTCCAGGGACGGGGCGATCTGGCGGCACGGACCGCACCACGCGGCCCAGAAGTCGACGAGTACCGGCTTGTCGCTCTTGAGGACGGTCTCCTCGAAGTCGGCGTCCGTCACGGTGACCGTGGCACCGGCCATGGCTATCTCCTTAGTGGGTTGGTGCAGGGGGTGAAAAGCGGAGTCAGACGGTGGCGTTGCCATCGCCCAGCGCGGCGAGGTACCGCTCGGCGTCCAGGGCGGCCGCACACCCCGTGCCGGCCGCGGTGATCGCCTGGCGGTAGGTGTGGTCCACAACATCGCCCGCGGCGAAGACACCGGCCACGTTGGTCCGGGTGGAGGGCGAATCCACCTTGAGGTAGCCCTCATCGTCCAGGTTCAGCTGGCCCTTGAACAGCTCGGTGCGCGGGTCATGGCCGATCGCGATGAACAGGCCGGTCACCGGCAGCTCGGAGGTCTCGCCCCTCTTGACGTCGTGCAGGGTCAGACCGGTGAGCTTGCCGTCGCCGTGGAGCTCCGTGACGACGCTGTCCCAGATGAACGAGATCTTCGGGTCGGCGAAGGCGCGTTCCTGCATCGCCTTGCTGGCGCGCAGGGTGTCCCGGCGGTGGACCACGGTGACCGACTTGGCGAACCGCGACAGGAAAGTGGCCTCCTCCATGGCCGTGTCGCCGCCGCCGATGACGGCGATGTCCTGGTCCTTGAAGAAGAACCCGTCACAGGTGGCGCACCAGGAGACGCCGCGGCCGGAGAGCTCGTCCTCGTGCGGCAGCCCCAGCTTGCGGTGCTGGGAGCCGGTGCTGACGATCACGGTCTTGGCGCGGTGGACCGTACCGGCGGAGTCGGTGACGGACTTGATCTCCTCGGTGAGGTCGACCGCGACCACATCATCCGGGATGAGCTCGGCGCCGAAGCGCTCGGCCTGCGCCCGCATGTTGTCCATCAGGTCAGGGCCGAGGATGCCCTCCCGGAAGCCCGGGTAGTTCTCCACCTCGGTGGTGTTCATGAGGGCACCGCCAGCGGTCACGGAACCTTCGAAGACCAGCGGCTTCAAGGAAGCGCGGGCGGTGTAGAGCGCGGCCGTATAGCCCGCGGGCCCGGAACCGATGATGATCACGTTGCGGACGTCGCTCACGGATGTCTTCCTTGTCTCTGCCGACTGCCGACTGCTGACTGGGCGGCGGGATCCGGGGCTATCCCGGAAATCCGCTGCCACCCCACCCAACGGATCCTACGGGTCCGGCATTCCCTGGCGCCGTCAGGCGGGGCCCTTGTGTACTGTGCCTCAGCCTCGGGGGTAGGTACGGGTCATCAGGAGATCCCCGGCGGATGACGAGGGCGTGGAGACACAGGAGGCATCGATCACAAAGGCGTCGACGAGTGAGCTGTCGGAGGGGTGCGGCAGCACGACGATATAGGCGCGCTTGCCCTCGTAGGTGTCCGGCTGTGCGGCGAGAGCCGGACCGCTACGGCCCGTGCCGTCCTGGACGCAGGCCGGCACCTTGGGGTCCTCCGCGCGCAGGGGCACATCGGGGGTGTCCTGTGCGGTGACGCCGCGCGAGGGGGTGGGGGTGGGCTTCCGGTCGGTGAGCAGCTCGTGCACGCGGTCCTTGAGCGTCCCCGCCGAAAGTGTGGCCTTCGTGGAGGAGCTTCGGGTGGCGTGAGCCTGGGGGTGGGACCCGCTGCCGTCGCCTGACGAGCCCTCCTGGATGACGAAGGTTCCGATACCGATGACGGCCGCGGCGCATGCGGTGCCGAGCAGGACCTTGGGCCAGCGGCGGGCACGGCTCGAGCGGGTGCCGGGGCGAGCGCCGCGTCCCGGCCCGGTGGCGGCACGAGGGCGCCCAGCGGGACGGTCGGCGGTGACCGGCGGCTTGGTCTCCGCGGCGTCGGCCGGGCCGTCAGGGCTCGCTGCCGATGCGGCATGCGCTGTTTCACGTGAAACGGACTCGGGTGCCACCGGATCCGGGGTTTCACGTGAAACAGCGGCGGCGCCCTCAGGGGCGGTCGCGTCAAGAAGTGCTTCGGCGGCGAGCGCCGCGTCAATCCGGCCCGCGATATCGGCGGGCATCCGCACCGGGCCGGGAAGGGTGCCGAGCGTCGAGCGGATCTCGTCCAAGGAGGTCCGTACATCGTCACACAGCACGCAACTCGCGAGGTGAGTCCGCACATCGACGGTGCGGGACGGAGAGAGCAGCCCCTCGGTGAGTGCGGAGATCTCCGCGACTTCCGGGTGCTCGTCCGTGCCCGTCGAGGATGTCACGCTCGCCCACCTCCGCCCTTCACGGCATCTGTGTCATTCGGTCCTGCCGTCGGTGGGACGGACGTCCCCTGCGTCCGGTTCCTTGCCCCGCTCGACGGTGCGTTACCCGTCCCATTGGGGTGGAGGTGCGAAAGCAGCGGGAGCAGCCGTGCTCGCCCCCGGGCACAGCGGCTCTTCACCGTGCCGGTGGGAACGTCCAGGACTTTCGCTGCCTCTGCCACGGGATATCCCTGCATATCGACCAGCACCAGGGCCGCCCGCTGTTCGGGCGGGAGAGTACGCAGCGCGCTCAGCAGTTCTCGATGGAGATCGCCGCGCTCGGCGGGCGCGGCGGCCGATTCATGAGGTTCCAGAAGCTGCTCCAGCCGCTCGGTCTCGGCGACCGGTGAGGTGCGGCGGGAGGCGGTCTTACGGGCCCGGTCCAGACAGGCGTTGACCGTGATGCGGTGCAGCCACGTTGTGACGGCGGACTGGCCCCGGAAGGTGTGTGCGGCGCGGTAGGCGGAGACGAGCGCGTCCTGGACCGCGTCAGCGGCTTCCTCGCGGTCGCCGAGGGTGCGCAGCGCCACCGCCCAGAGTCTGTCGCGGTGGCGCCGCACTATTTCGCTGAAGGCATCGGGATCGCCGGCGACGTGCCGGGCGAGGAGCTCGCCGTCGCTCGCCCCGCCGATTGTGGCGTCGTCCAACGTCGAGCCCCCTCCCTGGTCGGTCGGCTGTCCTGGGTCAGCCGGTGAACTTCACTTCAGTGATGGCCTGCTTGTAGGGGTGCGTGTAGTACTGCTCAGGGGGAGAGTACGGCAGAGCGGTGAGCCATACGAGGACGTAGCGGGCCTTGACCGCGCTTGTGAGGCTCAGATCGACTGCCTTGTCCTTGTTCCTGCCCGACGCGAGCTTCTTGAACGAGCTGACGGGATCGGACCCCGATGCCGACGGGGTCAGGGAATCCGTGGCATACAGCGAGACCTCGGTGTAGGAGCCGCCGTAGTGGAGCCCTACGGAGGCGCCCTTCAGCGTCCGCTCCGAGCCGAGATCGTAGATGATCCCGACTCCCTTCTTGAACGGGGCGAGAACAGGGCCGGCGTCGTAGCCGGCGGTGCGCCACAAGGTCGAGGCGTCACCGTCGTGGGTCAGCTTGGCCTGGTCCGCGTGCTGGGGCTTGCCGTCGGGGGCGAACTCCTCGGCTCCCTGAATCGCGATCGGCTTGCTGACAACCTTTCCGGACTTGCCGTCGTCCTTCTCACTGGTGGACTTGGACGGGCTGGACTTGTTCTCCTCCTTGAGGAGGGTGTCCGCGAGCTGCCAGCTGCCGAGGCCGAGGGCCGCGATCAGGAGGGCGGAGACGGTCCACTTGAGGGCCTTGCCGGTGCGGCTCTGCAGCGGAGGCGGAGGCGGTACGGGAGTGGCCGGGCCGGCTCCCGGGCGCGACTGTCCGCTACGCGTCGGCGGCTGGCCGTAGACGCCCTGCTGGTACGTGGTGCGCTGGTACGCCGAGGAGGGCGTGAAGGCGGGCTCGGGCGGCCGGATGCGCGGCATGGCCGCGACGGCCTTGGCCAGCTCCTCGGGGGTGGTGCAGGGCTGGTCCTGGCGGGAGGCGGTGGCCCCGTCGTTGACCAGCGCGCGCATCGCGAGCTCGGACAGACCGCGGTGCACTCCCGCGCGGACCTGGTCGGGGGCGATCAGGCCGACGCCCTTGGGGAGCCCGGAGAGGCCGTGGGCGTCCTTCTCGTACGGCCAGCGCTGGGTGAGCGCGGCGTACAGCAGCGCGCCGATCGCCTCGGTGTCGGTGCGCTGTGGGCGCTCGGTGCTGATGCCGCGCAGGGCGGCCATGACCGCGAGGCCCCGGATGCGGTACTGGCCGGATTCCGTGCGCAGTACGGAGCCGGGGTTCAGCCGCAGATGGGCCAGGCCCTCGCGGTGGGCGGCGGCCATGGCCTGGGAGACCTGGCTGACGAGTTGGTAGGCGTCGTGCGGCTCCAGCGGCCCGGCGGCCAGCACGGCGGTGAGCTCCGTGGCGTCCGGGAGCCACTCATGGACGACATAGACGAGATCGTTCTCCTCGACGGCGTCGAGGACCTGGACGAAGCGGGGGTCTCCCAACAGCGCCGCCGAACGGGCGGCGGCGAGTACCGGTCTGGCCCGCGGATGGTCGGCGGGCAGTACGTGCACGCCGACGGCGCGGCGCAGCTTCTCGTCCACAGCGCGCCAGCTGCTGAATCCGTCCAGACGGGTGACGCACTCCTCCAGACGGTAGCGTCTGGCCAGCTTGTGGCCGCTGTGCAGCTCGAGTGGGCTTGCGTCGGCCGCGGCGCCTTTCTCGTCGACGCTCGCGGCCGCTGTGTCCTTGCCGGCCATCTGTTCCGTCCCCGCCCCGTCGGCCGTGGCCTTGCCCGCCTCGGCGGTCAGCGGCTCCTCGCCACCGCTGTCGGCCACGTCGACGGCAGCCGTGCTCCGTTCCGCCACCGTCGTTCCTGCCTCCCCATCCGTTGCGCCTACTCCGAGCCAAGACAATTGTGCCCACAGTCCGCCGCTATGCACGACACGCGATGGCGGACGATGGTTGTGCTCAATGATCAGCGTCCGAGTCGTCCGCGCACCATACCGACCATGGCCGTCAGCTCTTCAACGCGCATCCGTTTCGCAGCAATGTAGAAAACCGCGATAAGAACGAGACCGCCGCCCGCCAAAGCGGCTAGGGAACCGACGATCCCCATGCCGAGGGTCTGCATGATCGCGTACGCGGCTCCGCCGCCGAGAAGCGCGGCGGGGATGCTGGCGCCCGTGAGGCGGGCGTAGGTGCGCACGACGCGCCGGCCGTCCAGATCGCCGCCCAGGCGGCCGCGCAGCCGCTTCCAGGCCACGCCCACGCCCGTGGCGTAGGCCAGGCCGTACGCGGCGGCCATGCCGGCCACGGCCCAGCGGGCCGGCAGTGCGAAATAGGACAGGGCGGAGCCGGCGGCGTTGACTGCGGCGATGATCACCGTGTTGTAGAAGGGGGTGCGGGTGTCCTCGTAGGCGTAGAAGCCGCGCAGCACGACGTACTGCACGGAGAAGGGGATCAGGCCCAGGCTGAACGCCATCAGGATGTAGCCCATGGACTGCGCCGCCTCGGTGCCGGAGGCGCCGAACAGCAGCGTGCACATCGGGACGCCGAGCGCGATGAACCCGAAGGCGACGGGGACGATGGCGACGGCGGAGGTGCGCAGGCCCTGGGAGATGTCGTCGCGGACCGCTCCGGCGTCCCCGTCGTGGGCCGCCCGGGAGATCCGGGGCAGCAGCGAGGCCATGACGGAGACGGTGATGATCGCCTGCGGCATGCCCCAGATGAGCTGGGCGCTGGAGTAGCCGACGAAGCTCATGCCGGGGAAGCCCTGGTTCTCGGCGTCGGAGCCGGCAGCGGTGGACAGCTGCGTCACCACGAGGACGCCCGCCTGGTTGGCGAGGACGAACAGGACGGTCCACTTGGCGAGCCGGGCGGCCTTGCCGAGACCATGGCCGCGCCAGTCGAAGCGCGGCCGGAACCGGAAGCCCGTCGCACGCAGATAGGGGAACATCGCCAGCGCCTGGACGACGAGGCCCAGGAGGGTGCCGATGCCCAGCAGCCGGATGCCTTCCGGCGTGATGGTCGTGGTGTCCATGTTCGAGCTGCCGGCGGTGCCGAACACCCAGATGAACAGGCCGAAGGTGAAGATTATGACGATGTTGTTCAGGACGGGGGTCCACATCATCGCCCCGAACCGGCCCCGGGCGTTGAGGATCTGGCCGACCACCACATGGATGCCCATGAAGAAGATGGTGGGCAGGCAGTAGCGGGCGAAGGTGACCGCGACCTCGTTGTCCGCCGGGTTGTCGGCGATGGTCGGCGACAGCATGCGGATCAGCAGCGGCGCCGCGACCACGGTCAGGGCGACCAGGACGCCGAGCACCACCATCACCAGGGTGAGCAGCCGGTTGGCGAACGCTTCGCCGCCGTCCTCGTCCTCCTTCATCGCGCGCACGAGCTGCGGGACGAAGACCGAGTTGAGGCCGCCGCCGATGGTGAGGATGTACACCATCGTCGGCAGGGTGTAGGCGAGGGCGTAGGTGGAGCCGAGGGTGGCCGCGCCGAGCGCCGCGATGACCACCATCTGGCGGACGAAGCCGGTGAGCCGGGAGACCAGGGTGCCCGCGGCCATCAGCGCGCTGGACTGCAGCAGGCTGGACGCACGGCCGCCGCCGGAGGGCTTCGGGGCGGGCCCGGCCGTGGCGGGGGCGGTCACCACTGGAGCGGCCACCGTGGCAGCGGTGGCCATGGGAGCGGTGGCCGACGCGGGGGCGGGTTCGGACCTCGCGGGCCCGGGCACCTGGCCCTGGCCCTCACCCTGCGGATGCGCCGGGCCTTGCGGGGGCGCCTGTCCCTGCGGCGGTGCGGGCGGGTAGCCCGGTGAGCTCTGCGGATAGTCCTGGGCGGGCCGCGACTCGTAGGGCTGCTGATCGCGGAAGAGATGCGCGAAGGCGTCCCGCTGCGGCTGCTCCCGCGCTTCGTAGCCGTCGTCGGCGCCCGGATAGCCCGCCGCCGCCGGATCGGCGGCGTGCGGCTGCTGCGCGGGGGCCGCGGGCCCGGATGTGCCTGCGGCCGGCCAAGCCCGTGGGTCGGGACCCTGCGGTGCGGGGGGCTGCTGCTGGTGGTGCTGCTGTGGGTGGCCACCCTGCTGGGGCGCGGGGGGCGCGGCCCGGTCGTACAGCGGATCCGTCAACGGATCATGGGCGTACGCATCCTGCGCCGGATACGGGTAGGGCGTGAAGCTGCCGGTCGCATACGGATCGTCCAGATAGGGATCCTGTGCGTGGTACTGCTGCCCGTACGCCTGCCGCGGATCGTCGGCGGGGGCCTGGTGCCCGTCGCCCAGATACGGATCCTGCTGGTGCGGATCCTGTGTGTAAGGGCCCTGGGGGGTGTGAGGGGAAGGCTGCGGCGGCGGTGGCACTCGGCCATCACCGTCATATGGCGCGTTCATCGCTACCCCACCTCATCGTCCGCTGCGGCCGACCGGCCCCGGCATTGCACAATGCTCCACTTTCTCACCCGGGCCGGACGGGCCGGCGCTTTGCGATCCGGTGTCCGGTGCCGGGTCACTCGGCTGCTCGGGCACGAAGGCGTGCATGGGGTCGCTCGCGTCGGGCTGAGGGTCCTCGCTCTCGTCCTCCTGCCCGTCCGCTTCGCCGCCGTCCTGGCCGTTCTCGTCGCTGTCGTCGCCGTCCTCACCGCTCCTGGCGGCGGCACGCTTGCGCTGGATGTAGATCCGGACGCCGGCGAGCACCAGCAGCAGCACACCGCCCGCGATCACGAGGATGACGGTCGACGTGATTTCGGTGACATTCGCCTCGAACGGCATCTCGGGACCGTAGGGCTGTCCGTCCGGGGTGTACAGCTGGGCCGACACCCATACCGGGCCGTTGGCGTTGGCCGTGGTTCCGAACTTCACGGACCGGCTGTGCCCGCCTTCGACGTTGACCAGCTGGGGGCCGCTGATCTCCAGACGGTTGCCCTGGTGGGAGCGGAGGACCAAGCGCAGCTCGACACCCTGCACCAGGTTGTTCTGCACGGTCACCGGTACGGTCGCGCTCCGCCCGGACAGGGTCATGTTCGTCTTCGGGACCAGGCGCACCTTCTTGGTGAGCCCGGACAGATACGTCTGCACGGCGTGGCGGAAGTCGGTCGCGTGCTGTGCCTCACCGCGCCACGACGTGGACATCTCCCGCCTGATCGCGTTCCCGAACGGGGTGACCACCCGGTACTTGGCGGTGAGGATCCGCTCGAACATGTCGAGCGTGCCCTGGGTCTCCTGCACGTTCTGGAACGCCTCGGTGGGCAGCTCCCGCGCCCGCAGCGCGCGGGGGTACGAGCGGACGCCGGGCACCCGCTGGGTGGCGTTCGGGTCGGGCTTGGCCTTCGCGGCCTGCCCCAGCCCCAGCGGCTGGCTCCACTGCCCGGACAGACCGTCCAGGGCCGCCGCCATCGCCTGCACCTGGCTGGTGGTGGGCATGCGCTGCGGGGCGACGACGATGCTGCGCGGCTTGTCCGGCGCCTGCAGGTTGATCAGCTGGGTCTGGGCGAGAAACCTCTGGATGGCGCGGGTCGAGTTCTGCGCCTTGGACATGTCGCCGGTGAAGGCGGTGGACAGTCGTGCGTCCGCGACCACCGCTGTATTGCCGCCGCCGATCTGGCGGGCCGCGGTGGGGGTATAGGAGAGGCCGCCCGTCTCCCGCAGGCTGTCGCTGCGGGCGATGACGTTGTGCGCGCCCGCGGAGGTGGCGACGTCGACGATCGAGGAGTCGACCGCGCCGTCCACGGGCCAGGCGAAGTCGGTGCGCGGCTTCACCCCGAGGACGGTCTGCACGGTCGTCGAGGCGAGCTCGGTGGCGTCCTGGAGGTGGCCGAGGGAGCCGGTGACGTTCTTGCCCCGGTGGGCGAGCGAGGCGAGGTCGGGGTCGGCGAACGGCAGCGCGACCACCTGCTGCCCCTGCACGGCCTTCTGCAGGTCGTCCAGCCACTGCTTGGCGACGGCCTGCCCATGGCCCGCTGTGGTCCCGTCCCCGTTCTGGACCTCGTACTTCTTCGTCATCGCGTCGACGGTGGCGAGCAGGTCGGGGTCGATCACCCAGGTGATGGGGAGGTTCTTCCCCAGGGTGACCATCTGCTGCAGCCGCCCGCCGGGGGCGAGCTCCTTCGCGAGCCGGTCGTCCCGGAAGATCGGGGTGCGGTCCTCGTCGTTGTCTGTGCGCGCGGTCACATGGGTGGTGGAGATGAGCGGCCACAGATAGGTGAGCCGGGACTTCTCGGCGGGCGCGCTCGACTGCCAGGGCAGGAAGGTCCGCTGGATGCCCAGCACCTGCGGCCAGGGGCGGCTGTGGGTCTGGCCGGTGAGGGAGACGCCGAGCTGATAGACGCCGTTCTCCCCGAGGTGCAGCTCGTTCACCGGTATGGAGAGCGTGAAGTCACGGCTGGCGCCGGCGGCCAGCTTGCCGATCTTCTTGGTGTACTTGCCGCCGATCTCGGTGCCGTCGAGGCCCTGCGTATAACCGATCCGCCGGGCGGCGGTGTCGATCGCGCTGCGGCCGTTCATGGTCGGGCCGACGCGGAGGCCGACATGGGAGCCGGAGACCGCCGCCCTGCTGTCGTTGGTGACGGTGCCGCTGACGGTGAGCGTGTCGCTCTTCGTCGGCGAGGTGGGCGTCAGGGAGGTGATGGAGACGTCCACGGGGCGCCCACCGGTGGCTTTGCTCTCGGCATGGGCGGCGGGGGCCGCCGGAAGCTGTAGCACGCCCGCGAACATCGGCGCCGCCGCGAGCAGCGCCGCTGTGCGCCGTAGCCATCGTCGGGCGCGAGCGGAAGTTGTCCCCCGGAGGTCTGCCGCATCGGCCACGCGCTCGCCCGTCCCTCGTCGTCAGTGGTCGTCAATCGGTCATCAGTGGTCGTCGCAATGTGCGTCCACGAAATGGTAACGATGCCCGCTGTGACGAAGTGCTGTGGAGGCCTCCACAAGATCGTTACGGCCTTGGGTCCGCCGATAACGTGGAGGCCCCGAGGCGCGCGGCCACGTACCCTATTCTGTTGTGCCGAACGCCAACAATGACAGCCGATCCCCGCAGCCGACCAATGAGCTCAGCCAGGTGCAGCGCCGCGCCGTGGGCGAACTCCTGCGGGTCTCGCCCGTTGCCGACGATCTTGCCCGCCGCTTTGAGCAGGCCGGGTTCAGCCTCGCCCTGGTCGGCGGCTCCGTACGGGATGCGCTGCTCGGTCGCCTCGGTAACGATCTGGACTTCACGACGGACGCCCGGCCTGACGAGGTACTGAAGATCGTCCGGCCCTGGGCGGACGCCGTATGGGAGGTCGGCATCGCCTTCGGCACGGTCGGCTGCCGCAAGGACGCCCCTCACGGTAACGGGCCAGGTCAGAGCTTCCAGATTGAAATCACGACTTACCGGTCAGAAGCCTATGACCGGACATCTCGGAAGCCCGAGGTGTCCTACGGCGACTCCATCGAGGAGGACCTGGTCCGTCGCGACTTCACGGTCAACGCCATGGCGGTGGCGCTCCCGCAGAAGGAGTTCATCGACCCGCACAACGGTCTGGAGGACCTCGCCGCACGGGTGCTGCGTACGCCCGGGACGCCCGAGGAGTCCTTCTCCGACGATCCGCTGCGGATGATGCGCGCCGCGCGCTTCGCCGCGCAGTTGGACTTCGAGGTGGCTCCCGAGGTGGTCGCCGCGATGAACGCGATGGCCGGCCGCATCGACATCGTCTCGGCCGAGAGGGTGCGCGATGAGCTCAACAAACTGATCATCGCCGCCCACCCCCGTAAGGGGCTGCGGCTGCTCGTCGACACCGGGCTGGCGGACTGCGTACTGCCCGAGCTTCCGGCGCTGCAGCTGGAGCGTGATGAGCATCACCGGCACAAGGATGTGTACGAGCACTCGCTGACCGTGCTGGACCAGGCCATCGATCTGGAGACCGACGGGCCCGATCTGGTGCTGCGGCTGGCCGCGCTGCTGCATGACATCGGAAAGCCGAGGACGCGCCGTTTCGAGAAGGACGGCCGGGTCTCCTTCCACCACCACGAGGTGGTGGGCGCCAAGATGACCAAGTTTCGGATGGCCAAGCTGAAGTACTCCAATGAGCTGATCAAGGATGTCTCACGCCTGGTCGAGCTGCATCTGCGCTTCCATGGCTATGGCACGGGTGAGTGGACCGACTCCGCGGTCCGGCGCTATGTGCGCGATGCGGGGCCGCTGCTGGACCGGCTGCACAAGCTGACCCGCTCGGACTGCACCACGCGCAATAAGCGGAAGGCGATGGCGCTGTCGCGTGCCTACGACGGGCTCGAGGAGCGCATCGCCCAGCTGCAGGAGCAGGAGGAGCTGGACGCGATCCGCCCGGACCTGGACGGCAACGAGATCATGAAGGTTCTCGGGATCGCTCCGGGGCCCGAGGTCGGCAAGGCGTACAAGTATCTGCTGGAGCTGCGGCTGGAGAACGGCCCCATGGAGCGGGATGACGCCGTCGCCGCGCTCAAGGAGTGGTGGGCGGCTCAGCAGCAGGGCTGACGCATCACGTTTCACGTGAAACATCGACCCGCTCATGCCGCTGCGGGTCATGTTTCACGTGAAACATGACCAGCAGTGCGGTGGCCGCGTAGATCAACGCCACACCGACCACCAGAAGGGCCGAATCGCCGTCCGGCGGCAGCATCACGGCGGCGACCCCGGCGGCTCCCACGAAGGCGACATTGAACAGAACGTCGTAGAGGGAGAAGATCCGGCCGCGGAATTCATCGGCGATCGCGGACTGCACCACCGTGTCGGTGGCGATCTTCGCGCCCTGGGTGACGAGCCCGAGAACGAAGGCGGCGATCAGTATCGGGGCGGGCTCGAACGGCAGCCCCAGCCCCGGCTCCAGAATCGCCGCGGTTCCCGAGCACACCATCACCCAGGAGAGCTGGCCGTCCGGCCGGGAGGCGCCGATGGGGCTGAGCCGGCCCACCGCCCATGGAGTGATCAACGCCGCCGCGAAGAAGCCCGCGCCCGAGACGCCGACCGCGAGGCCGAGAAGCGCCAGACCGTCGGAGTCGTTGTCGGCCCAGGCGTAGCGGCAGAGCATCAGCACCATCACCGTGAGCGCGCCGTAGCAGAAGCGCATCAGCGTCATCGCGGTCAGCGCCAGGGTGGGATCCCGGCGCTCCAGCAAATGGCGCACTCCGGCGACCAGACCGCGTGCGGTGCTTAGCAGAGCCGTCCGCAGGCGCGGCTGAAGCGCCGACGGGTCGGGCCCGAGGAGGCCGGGCGCCATCAGGAGCGCGGCGAGCCCGGCGCTGAGATAGAGCGCGGCGCCCAGCAGGACCACCAGCGCGTCCGAGGAGGCGCCTCCCGGGCCTGAGAGCCGGACGATGAAGGCCAGTGTGCCGCCCGCGGTGGCGGCGAGCGTTCCCGCCGTCGGTGACAGGGAGTTGGCCATGACCAGGCGCTCCTGGCTGTCGACGACCCGCGGCAGGGACGCCGAAAGACCGGCCAGAACGAAGCGGTTGACGGCCGTGACCGACAGGGCGGAGACGTAGAAGAGCCACTCCGGCACCTGGCCGAGGACCAGCACGGCGGTTCCGGCGGCCAGTCCGGAGCGCAGCAGATTGCCGTAGAGCAGAACCTGCCGACGGCGCCAGCGGTCCAGCAGGACGCCGACGAAGGGGCCGAGGAGGGAGTAGGGGAGCAGCAGGACGGCCATTGCGGAGGCGATGGCCGCGGCGGACGTCTGCCTCTCCGGGGAGAAGACCACATAGGTGGCCAGTGCGACCTGGTAGACGCCGTCGGCCGACTGGGACAGCAGGCGGACGGCCAGAAGATGGCGGAAGTCACGCAGCTGCAGCAGTACGCGCAGATCACGCACAACGGGCATGACGCCACCCTCACACACACCACGGGCCTCCGGGTGTATTACCCGAAGGCCCGTGATCATGCGGCGAGGATCAGCTCATGCGCACAGGGTGTGCCGGCGTGTCAGCGCTCGACCTCGCCCTTGATGAACTTCTCCACGCTCTCCCGCGCCTCGTTGTCGAAGTACTGCACCGGAGGCGACTTCATGAAGTAGGAGGAGGCCGAGAGGATCGGGCCGCCGATGCCGCGGTCCTTGGCGATCTTCGCGGCGCGCACCGCGTCGATGATGACACCCGCGGAGTTCGGGGAGTCCCACACCTCGAGCTTGTACTCCAGGTTCAGCGGGACGTCGCCGAACGCGCGGCCCTCGAGACGGACGTAGGCCCACTTGCGGTCGTCCAGCCACGCCACGAAGTCCGACGGGCCGATGTGGACGTTGTCGGCGCCCAGGTCGCGGTCGGGGATCTGCGAGGTGACGGCCTGCGTCTTGGAGATCTTCTTGGACTCCAGGCGCTCGCGCTCGAGCATGTTCTTGAAGTCCATGTTGCCGCCGACGTTCAGCTGCATGGTGCGGTCCAGGACGACGCCCCGGTCCTCGAACAGCTTCGCCAGCACGCGGTGCGTGATCGTCGCGCCGACCTGGGACTTGATGTCGTCACCGACGATCGGCACACCGGCCTCGGTGAACTTGTCCGCCCACTCCTTGGTGCCGGCGATGAAGACCGGGAGCGCGTTGACGAAGGCGACCTTGGCGTCGATGGCGCACTGCGCGTAGAACTTGGCCGCGTCCTCGGAGCCCACGGGGAGGTAGCAGACCAGAACGTCGACCTGCTTGTCCTTGAGGACCTGGACGACGTCGGCCGGGCTCTCCTCGGACTCGTCGATGGTCTGGCGGTAGTACTTGCCGAGACCGTCGAGCGTGTGGCCGCGCTGGACCGTGACACCGGTCGACGGCACTTCGCAGATCTTGATGGTGTTGTTCTCGCTCGCGCCGATCGCGTCGGCGAGGTCCAGGCCCACCTTCTTCGCGTCCACGTCGAAGGCGGCTACGAACTCCACGTCGTTCACGTGATAGTCCCCGAACTGCACGTGCATCAGACCCGGGACGCGGGCGTCCGGGTCGGCGTCCTTGTAGTACTCGACGCCCTGCACCAGCGAGGCGGCGCAGTTACCCACACCGACGATGGCTACACGAACCGAACCCATTCCGGTTGCTCCCTGTGTGTACTTGACGAAGCCCTGCGGAGTGCTGGGCCTCACTTGGCGGTGTCGTCGGACGGATCCGGCCGGGAACCACCCCGGTGCCGGGGCAGGCCGTCCGCATCTCCTGACTCGTCCTGCGAAGGCGACCGGTGCGGCTCCTGCTCCGGCGTCCGGTCCTGCCCGGCGGAACCGCTGCGCTGGTCGCGCCCGGCCCGCTCGCTCTCGATCAGCTCGTTCAGCCAGCGGACCTCGCGCTCCACCGACTCCATGCCGTGCCGCTGCAGCTCGAGGGTGTAGTCGTCCAGCCGCTCGCGGGTGCGGGCCAAAGAGGCGCGCATCTTCTCCAGGCGCTCCTCCAGACGGCTGCGCCGCCCTTCCAGCACCCGCATCCGTACGTCCCGTGACGTCTGGCCGAAGAAGGCGAAGCGGACGCCGAAGTGCTCGTCCTCCCAGGCGTCCGGCCCGGTGTGGGCGAGCAGCTCCTCGAACCGCTCCTTCCCCTCGGCCGTCAATCTGTAGACGATCTTTGCCCGCCGACCGGCGAGGGTCGCCGCGAGAGCGTCCTCGGGGGCGCTGCCGGGCTCCTCGATCAACCAGCCGTTGGCGACCAGCG
Source organism: Streptomyces sp. NPDC005393 (assembly GCF_040606675.1). Taxonomy (NCBI): domain Bacteria; kingdom Bacillati; phylum Actinomycetota; class Actinomycetes; order Kitasatosporales; family Streptomycetaceae; genus Streptomyces; species Streptomyces sp. NPDC005393. Next base: position 79,682 of record NZ_JBEXFG010000016.1, read on the forward strand.
TCTTGAGGCAGGGATAGAGGCTGCCGTAGCTGAACGCCCGGAACACCCCGAGTGAGGTATTGAGGCGTTTGCGCAGCTCATATCCGTGCATCGGGGACTCTCGGAGCAGACCGAGGACGGCGAACTCGAGGATGCCGGAGCGTCTGCTCATTCCCGCCTCTCCCGTCTCCTGAAGTCCCTATGCCGAGCTGATGTATCGACTCGATACATCCAGACGATAGAACCACGATCCGGGTGGGACAAGAGGGGCCATGGTGAACGCCGTCACATCATCAATTCGTGGCACTCAATCTGACGGTTATGGAGCGAAGGTGGCGGGTGGGCGGGTTTTGACCGTGCGTACTCTGTTCGCCATGCAGACCAACGGGAACCATGTGACGCCGCGATGCGTCCTCGTCCCGGATGCAGTGCGTCCGGTTGCCTGGTGCGACCGGATCGCATGTCGGGGGGACCGGAAGCCACCTGCCGCTTTCAGGCGATAGCGCCTGCCCGAGGAGAAGTCGTTCCATGAGCGAGCACCGTCGCAAGTCGCCGCAGCCTCAGGGCGGCGGACGAGCAGCGGCCCGGCGAGCCGGACAGCAGTCGTCCGGCCGTCGCGCAGCACCGACGCACAACGCCGCCGCCGGGTCGGGCTCCGCCCCGCACGGCGAAGAGCCTTCCTACGGCAGCCGGGCAGAGGCCCGGCGCGCCGCCCAACGTGGCGGTGGACGTAGACGAGCGCCCGACCCGGCCGCCGGCGGCGCGGGCCACGGCGGCCGCGGCGGCGGCCGGCGCGCGACCGGCGGCGGTCGCGGGCGTGGCGGAGGCGGCGATGAATATCCCGCCAAAAAGCGCTTTATCGACTACCCGCGCGCGGGCAAGTCGGGTTTCGGGCGCTGGGTCCCGTCCTGGAAACTGGTCACGGGAACCTTCATCTTCTTCGTCGCGGTACTCCTCGGCGCCGTGGGCATCGCGCTGATGGTGGTGCAAGTGCCCTCGGCCCAGGCCGCGTCCCAGACCCAGAAGAACGTCTACTACTGGGGGGACGGCAAGCAGATGGTGGTCTCCGGCGGTGGCGATCTCAACCGCCAGATCGTGCCCCTGAGCAAGATCCCGAAGTCCATGCAGAACGCGGTGATCTCCGCGGAGAACGCCAGCTTCTACCAGGACTCCGGCGTCGACCCGATGGGTATCGCGCGCGCGGTGGTCAACATGGCCAGGGGCGGCGCGACGCAGAGTGGTTCGACCATCACCCAGCAGTTCGTGAAGAACACCTACCTCGACCAGTCGCAGACGGTGACGCGCAAGATCAAGGAGCTGTTCATCTCCATCAAGGTGGGCGCGACCAAGGACAAGGACTACATCCTGGCGGGCTATCTGAACACCGCGTACTACGGACGCGGCGCCTACGGCTGCCAGGCCGCGGCCCGCGCGTACTACGACAAAGACTGCGAGGACCTGACGCCGAGCCAGAGCGCCTTCCTCGCCGCGACGCTCAACGGCCCGAACCTCTACGACCCCAACGGCGGCTACGGCCCCACCGCCACCAAGGCGGCGAACACGGCGCGGGCCAAGTCGCGCTGGTCGTGGATCCTCAAGCGTGAGGCCGCGGTGGGCAAGATGTCCAAGGCCCAGGCCCAGCAGTGGATCGGGAAGGGGTTCCCGGAGCCGCGGAACCCGAAGGTGGCGACGAACAAGCAGGGCCAGATCGGCTATCTCACCGACCTCGCCGACAACTACATCGTCGCCAACACCGACATCAGCAAGTCGCAGCTGGACAAGGGCGGCTATCAGATCCACACCACGTTCGACCGCGAGAAGATCAACCAGCTGAAGACGGCGGTCGAGAAGGTCGGCAAACAGAACATCAAGCCGAAACTGCGCGCTGTGGACAAATACGTGCAATTCGGCGGCGCCTCGGTGGAGCCCAAGACGGGCAAGCTCCTGGCGATCTACGGCGGCAAGAACGCGCTGGAGCACTATCGCAACAACGCCGACTACACCGGTGTGCAGGTGGGCTCGACGTTCAAGCCCTTCGTGCTGGCCGCCTCGATGACCGACGGCGTCCGTGATCCGAAGGGGGGCCGGGAGCAGCCTGCTTCCGAGCGCACCCCGGTCTCGCCGAACAGCGTCTACGACGGCGACAACAAGGTGACCTTGCGGGACTACGACGGCACCGTCTGGCACGACAAGGACGGCAAGGAGTGGCACCAGCGGAACGACGGTGACGAGGACAAAGGCCCGATCAGCCTGCGCACCGCGATGCAGTTCTCGGTGAACACCCCCTACATCCAGCTGGGCATGGACGTTGGCACCGACAAGGTGCGGGACGCGGCCCTCAGGGCAGGCCTCAGCAAGGAGCAGCTGTCCTCGATCACCCCGTCGTTCTCGCTCGGCACCTCGGCCCCCAGCGCCATCCGGCTCGCCGGGTCGTACGCGACCTTCGCGGCCAGCGGCAAGCAGGCCGATCCGTACTCGGTCGAGCGGGTCGAGGACAAGAACGGCACCGTCTACAACCACAAGGAGCACGCCCAGCTCAAGCAGGCGTTCGACGCGAATGTGGCGAACAACGTCACAGACGTCCTGGAGAACGTGGTCAAGAAGGGCACCGGAACCTCGGCGCAGATCGGCCGTCCGGTGGCGGGCAAGACCGGAACCACCGACGAGAACAAGTCGGCCTGGTTCTCCGGCTATACCCCGCAGCTGTCCACGGCGATCGGCATGTGGCGGGTGAACGACCAGGCCAAGAGCCAGGTCTTCCAGTCCATGCGCGGTGTGGGCGGCCAGAAGACCATCCACGGTGCGTCGTTCCCGGCCCAGATCTGGGCCGACTACATGCGCGGGGCCATGGCGGGCAAGCCGGTCAAGAATTTCCCGTCGGCCATCCCGATAGGAGACAAGATCTACGGCGACAACGCGAGCCCGTCGCCCACGACCTCGTCGCCGACGCCGACCCCGTCCACGGAGACGCCCTCCGAGACCCCGTCCGAGTCGCCGTCCGAGTCGCCGTCCAGCAGCCCGTCCCCGACGGACACCTGTGACCCGCTGGACTTCAAGTGCAACAACAACGGCGGGGCCGGCGGGAACGGTGGAGCCAACGGCAGCGGAGGCGCGAACGGCGGGGATACCGGCGGCACGTCGCCCACGCCGAGCACGGAGCCACCGGGTGGCAACAACAACGGCGGCATCTTCGGTGGCCCGACCGGCTCCCGCAAGCAGGATTAGCCCCCCGTAAACCCGCACACCCCACCGGCGGCCGCGCCGGAGCGAAACCCGCTCCGGCGCGGCCGCCGTTCGAGGCCCTGTGCGGCCCTCTCCGCCCCTTGCGGCCCCCGTCCCGGCTGGCCGCCTCTCCGGCGTACGGGGGGCGCTCAGGGGCCCCTGGGGCGGTCCTGACACCTCACGCGCGACGCGTACGGCAGGATGGGGCCATGAGCGTGCGCGAGGACCCACAGGCCCAGCCGGTACGGCCGACCGCCGAGGACTCGGTGGCCGCGGCCGGCAGCGAGCTGATCGGCGGCCCGGCCGGGCGCCGGGCACTGCTCGGCATGAGCTGGTGGACCCCGGTGCGGATCATCGCGATCGTCGCGATCGGCATGTTCGCCCTGGGCATGGTGCAGAAGCTGCCGTGCTACGACGGCAGCTGGTTCTACGGCGCCACCGCCCAGTACACCCACGCCTGCTATTCCGACATACCGCACCTCTACAACGGCCGCGGCTTCGCCATCGACCTGGTGCCGTACTTCGACCGCATACCGGACAGCGTCTCGGGCGGGATGGACTACCTGGAGTACCCGGTCCTCACCGGCCTCTTCATGGAGGTCGCATCGTGGATGACCCCGCACGGCGGCTCCATCCAGGACCGCGAGCAGATTTACTGGATGGTCAACGCGGGCATGCTGATGGCCTGCACCGCGGTCATCGCCGTCTGCGTGGCCCGTACGCACCGCCGCCGCCCCTGGGACGCCCTGCTCGTCGCCCTGGCGCCCGCCTTCGCGCTCACCGCCACCATCAACTGGGATCTGTTCGCGGTCGCGCTCACGGCCGCCGCCATGCTGATGTGGTCCCGCAGCCGCCCGCTGGCCGCCGGTGTGCTGCTCGGCCTCGCGACGGCCGCGAAACTCTACCCCGTACTCCTGCTCGGGCCGCTGCTCGTGCTGTGTCTGCGCGCGGGGCGCCGGCGGGCCTTCTGTACGGCGTTCGGCGGGGCCGTGGCCGCCTGGCTCGTGGTGAACGTACCGGTGATGATCACCGGGCAGGGCGGGGGCCTGCACATCCGCGAGGGCTGGAAGACCTTCTACACTTTCAGCCAGGAGCGGCCGGTCGACTTCGGCTCGCTGTGGCTGATCATCTCCCAGCGCACCGGCAACCCCATGGAGGACGTCAACACCTACGCCACCCTCCTGATGGTGCTGGCCTGCGCCGGGGTGGCGGCGCTCGCCCTGTGCGCCCCGCGCCGCCCGCGCTTCGCCCAGCTCGCCTTCCTGATCATCGCGGCCTTCGTCCTCACCAACAAGGTCTACTCGCCGCAGTACGTCCTGTGGCTGATCCCGCTGGCGGCGCTGGCGCGGCCGCGCTGGCGGGACTTCCTGGTGTGGCAGGCGTGCGAGGTGATGTATTTCCTCGGGATCTGGATGTACCTCGCGTACACGGGCAGCGGTGAGCAGCACCGCGGGCTGCCCCCGGAGGGGTACCAGCTGGCGATAGCGCTGCATCTGCTGGGGACGCTGTATCTGTGTGCCCTGGTCGTACGGGACGTGCTGATGCCGGAGCGGGACCCGGTGCGCCGGGACGGGGCGGACGACCCGTCGGGAGGCGTGCTGGACCAGGCTCCGGACGTGTTCGTCCTGGGCGAGGCGCGGCGCGCGGCGCGGTACGAGGGCGCGGCGCAGGTGGACTGGGGCGTCGGCCGGGAGTGAGCTCGGGCGAGCCCCTCCCGGCGACGCGGACTCAGCGGTCGAGCAGCCGGTCGAACTGCGTGGTGGTGTGCCGCAGATGCGCCACCAGCTCATCCCCCACCTGCGGCGCCGGGACATCACCCGGCACGAACAGGATGGACACCTGCATATGCGGCGGTTCGGCGAACCACCGCTGCTTGCCCGCCCAGACGAAGGGCGAGAGGTTGCGGTTGACGGTCGCGAGGCCGGCGCGGGCGACGCCCTTGGCGCGGGGCATCACGCCGTGCAGCGCCTTGGGAGCCTCCAGGCCGACGCCGTGTGACGTGCCGCCCGCCACGACCACCAGATGGCCGTCCGAGGCCGCCTTCTGCTGGCGGTAGCCGAAGCGGTCGCCCTTGGCCACGCGTGAGACGTCGAGCACCGAGCCCCGGTACTCGGTCGAGTCGTGGTCGCCCAGCCACAGCCGGGTGCCGATGCGCGCACGGAAGCGGGTCTGCGGGAACTGCTGCTGCAGCCGCGCCAGCTCATCGGCCTTCAGATGGCTGACGAACATGGTGTGCAGCGGCAGCCGCGCGGCGCGCAGCCGGTCCATCCACGCGATGACCTCCTCGACCGCGTCCATACCGTCCGTGCGGTCGAGCGGGAGGTGGATGGCGAACCCCTCCAGCCGTACGTTCTCTATCGCGGCGTGCAGCTTGGGCAGGTCCTGCTCGGTGACGCCGTGCCGCTTCATGCTGCTCATGACCTCGATGACCACACGTGCGTTCACCAGGCCGTAGACGCCGTCGACCGACGAGACCGACCGGATCACCCGGTCCGGCAGCGGCACCGGCTCCTCACCGCGGCGGAAGGGGGTGAGCACGAGCAGGTCACCGCTGAAGAAGTCCTTCATCCGGGCGGCTTCGTAGGTGGTCCCGACCGCGAGGATGTCGGAGCCGACGCGGGCGGCCTCCTCGGCCAGCCGCTCGTGGCCGAAGCCGTAGCCGTTGCCTTTGCAGACCGGGACTATCCCCGGGAACTGCTGGATGACCACCTGCTGGTGCGCCCGCCAGCGCGCGGTGTCGACGTAGAGGGTGAGCGCCATTGGCCGGTCCCGGAACCTTTCTCGTTGCCGCGGTGTATTGAAGGTATGCAGCGTTTGTGGGGAAGTAGCGATTCGCGGTCAGCGGCGCGACATGTAGATGTCGAGCGCCTTGTGCAGGAGCTTGTTGAGCGGGAAGTCCCACTCACCGAGGTACTCGGCAGCCTGCCCACCGGTGCCCACCTTGAACTGGATCAGGCCGAAGAGATGATCGGTCTCGTCGAGCGAGTCGCTGATGCCGCGCAGGTCGTAGACCGTCGCACCCAGTGCGTAGGCGTCGCGCAGCATCCGCCACTGCATCGCGTTCGAGGGCCGGACCTCGCGCTTGTGGTTGGCGGAGGCGCCGTAGGAGTACCAGACGTGGCCGCCGACGATCAGCATGGTGGCGGCGGCGACGGCCTCGTTCTCGTGCATCGCGAAGTACAGCCGCATCCGGTTGGGGTCCTCGGTGTTGAGGGCCGTCCACATGCGCTGGAAGTAGCTGAGCGGGCGGGGCCGGAAGTGGTCGCGCTCCGCGGTGATCTCGTAGAGCCGCTGCCACTCGGCCAGATGCTCGTAGCCGCCCTGGACGACCTCGACACCGGCCTTCTCGGCCTTCTTGATGTTGCGCCGCCACAGCTGGTTGAAGCCCTTGTGGACATCCTCCAGCGAGCGGTTCGCCAGCGGCACCTGGAAGACATACCGCGGCTGGACGTCGCCGAAGCCGGCCCCGCCGTCCTCGCCCTGCTGCCAGCCCATCCGCCGCAGCCGGTCGGAGACCTCGAAGGCGCGCGGCTCGATATGGGTCGCCTCGATATCGCGCAGCCGCTTGACGTCGGGGTTCTGGATGCCGGACTTGATCGCGGTGGCATCCCAGCGGCGGATCACGACCGGGGGGCCCATCTTCACCGAGAACGCGCCCTGCTGCTTGAGATGCGCGAGCATCGGCCGCATCCACTCCTCGAGGTTGGGCGCGTACCAGTTGATGACCGGGCCCTCGGGCAGATAGGCGAGATACCGCTTGATCTTGGGCAGCTGGCGGTAGAGGACGAGGCCGACGCCGACGAGCCGGCCGGTGGCGTCGAACCAGCCGAGATTCTCCGAGCGCCACTCCGACTTGACGTCAGCCCATGCCGGGACCTGCATGTGGCTGGCCGCGGGCAGGCTCTGGATATACGCCAGATGCTGCTCTCGGCTGATCGTCCTCAGGGTCAGGCTCATGCGGGGCGCTCCTCGCAGGTATATCCCCAGGGTCGGGGCTCCGGCTCTCGCGCCGAAGCCTACTGCGACCGGGACGCGCCCCGTTTGGGCCTGGGGCGACCAGGCTCAGCCGGGATCAGCCCAGCAGGCCGCCGAAGAGCCCTCCGTGCGCCATGCCCAGGTAGAAACCGACTGCCGAAGCGCCGAGTCCGATGATCAACAGGAACCGCTCACCGGTGGTCGCGGATCTCAGCTGGCCCCATGCACCAGTGATCATCCCGATCAGCCCGGTCCATGAGCTGACCAGGTGGAGGTTGGTGAAATGAGCCGTGATGAAGGCGATCGCACCGATCACCAGGGTCGCCACGGCGACGGTGTTCTCGAGGGGATGCGACTTGCCGTCGGTGTCCAGAAAGGAGAGCAAGCCGTGCTGGGATCGCGCTGCCTGTGCCATGGGGCACCTCCAGGAGGCACATAGAGCAAGGTGGCGAACTGTAACGCCGCTCACACCCGATGTGTACAGATTGCGGGCCAAGACGCCCGGATTTCAACCCGGGGGCGAGAGCCGGGTACTGTGTACCGTCCGCGGTGGTGTCTGTACAGACGCCGTTGCGGAACGCATTACGACCCTCCTGCCACGGAACGACCGTGGCCGCTGAGTCCAAAGGAGGTGGGTTCCACATGCGTCACTACGAGGTGATGGTCATCCTCGACCCCGATCTCGAGGAGCGCGCTGTCTCCCCGCTGATCGAGAACTTCCTTTCCGTTATCCGCGAGGGCAACGGCAAGGTCGAGAAGGTCGACACCTGGGGCCGTCGTCGTCTCTCGTACGAGATCAACAAGAAGCCCGAGGGCATCTACTCGGTTATCGACCTGCAGGCCGAGCCCGCGGTCGTCAAGGAGCTCGACCGTCAGCTGAACCTGAACGAGTCGGTCCTCCGGACCAAGGTCCTCCGTCCCGAGACCCACTGACCGCGTAAGCGCTCAGCGGTCCTCGGGCCGTATCGCAACGAGTAGCAAGCAGCCCAGCAGTACCCGCCGAGAGGTTCCCCAATGGCAGGCGAGACCGTCATCACGGTCGTCGGCAATCTCGTCGACGATCCCGAGCTGCGCTTCACCCCGTCCGGTGCGGCGGTCGCGAAGTTCCGCGTCGCGTCCACTCCCCGTACCTTCGACCGGCAGACCAACGAGTGGAAGGACGGCGAGAGCCTCTTCCTCACGTGCTCGGTGTGGCGGCAGGCCGCGGAGAACGTGGCCGAGTCGCTTCAGCGCGGCATGCGCGTCATCGTGCAGGGCCGTCTGAAGCAGCGGTCGTACGAGGACCGCGAGGGGGTCAAGCGCACGGTCTATGAGCTGGATGTCGACGAGGTCGGCGCCAGCCTGCGCAACGCCACAGCCAAGGTCACCAAGACCACCGGTCGCGGTGGTCAGGGTGGATACGGCGGCGGCGGCGGTGGCGGCCAGGCCGGTGGCGGCCAGGGCGGTGGCGGCGGCTGGGGCGGCGGCCCCGGCGGCGGCCAGCAGCAGGGCGGCGGAGCTCCGGCCGACGACCCGTGGGCGACCGGCGCACCGGCCGGCGGCCAGGGCGGCGGTCAGACCGGCGGCGGTGGCTGGGGCGGCGGCTCCGGCAACTCCGGCGGCGGCTACTCGGACGAGCCGCCCTTCTAGGCCCGTGGGCGTTGTTTCACGTGAAACAGCGCGCGGCCTGGTCTGGGCGACCAGCACAAACTTCTTGATCACACTGGAGAGAGACAATGGCGAAGCCGCCTGCTCGCAAGCCTAAGAAGAAGGTTTGCGTGTTCTGCAAGGAGAAGATCTCCTACGTCGACTACAAGGACACGAACCTGCTGCGGAAGTTCATTTCCGACCGCGGCAAGATTCGTGCCCGCCGGGTCACCGGCAACTGCACCCAGCACCAGCGTGACGTCGCCACGGCCGTGAAGAACAGCCGTGAGATGGCGCTGCTGCCCTACACCTCCACCGCGCGATAAGGGAAGGGTGACCGATTCATGAAGATCATCCTCACCCACGAGGTCTCCGGCCTCGGTGCCGCCGGTGACGTCGTGGACGTCAAGGACGGTTACGCCCGTAACTACCTGGTTCCGCGTGGTCTCGCGATCCGCTGGACCAAGGGCGGCGAGAAGGACGTCGAGCAGATCCGCCGCGGTCGTCGCATCCGCGAGATCGCCACGATCGAGCAGGCCAACGAGGTCAAGGCTCAGCTCGAGGGCGTCAAGGTGCAGCTGAAGACCCGCGCTGGCGACGCCGGCCGACTGTTCGGCTCCGTCACCCCGGCCGACATCGCCTCGGCGATCAAGGACGCGGGTGGCCCGGACGTGGACAAGCGCCGCATCGAGGTGCAGTCGCCGATCAAGACCCTGGGCGCGCACCAGATCTCGGTCCGTCTGCACCCCGAGGTTGCCGCCAAGGTCGGCGTCGAGGTCGTCGCCGCCTGACGGTGACGGTCGCGTTCGGCACAGTACGACGGAGGGCCGCACCCCCTGTGGGTGCGGCCCTCCGTCGTGTCTCGTTCGTCGTAGGACGCAGGCTCAGGCCCGTACCGCGCCGGTGACGATCCAGCGGCCGGAGCGGGTGCGCAGCCACAGGGTCGCCAGCCGGACCGACATCATCAGCGCCATGGTCCACCACAGCGCGGTCAGTCCCCCGCCGACCGAGGGGACGAGCAGCGCGACCGGGGCGAAGACGGCCAGCGTGACGATCATCGCCCGGGCGAGATACGGGCCGTCCCCCGCGCCCATCAGCACCCCGTCCAGGACGAAGACGACGCCAGAGACCGGCTGGATGAGGGCCGTCACCAGCAGCGCGGGCAGCAGGGTGTCCCGTACCGCCTGGTCCGTGGTGAACAGGGGAATGAACAGCGGCCGGGAGGCGATCACCAGCAGACCGAGGACGAGGCCCGAGGCGATGCCCCACTGCACCATCCGGCGGCAGGCGGCCCGTGCCCCGTCGGCGTCCCCCGCTCCCAGATAGCGTCCGATGATCGCCTGGCCCGCGATGGCGATGGCATCCAGCGCGAACGCCAGCAGACTCCATAGGGTGAGCACGATCTGATGTGCGGCGACATCGGTGTCGCCCAGGCGGGCCGCCACCGCCGTCGCGATCAGCATCACGGCTCGCAACGAGAGCGTACGGATCAGCAGCGGGGCCCCGGCATGCGCACAGGCCCGGATCCCGGCGGTATCGGGGCGCAGTGAGGTGCCATGGCGCCGGGCGCCCCGGATGACCGCGGCGAGATAGACGGAGGCCATGGCGGTCTGGGCGATCACCGTGCCCCAGGCGGAGCCCGCGGTGCCGAGCCCGGCGCCGTAGACGAGGACCGCGTTCAGCGCGGCGTTGGCGCCGAAGCCGCCGATGGCCACATACAGCGGGGTGCGGGTGTCCTGGAGGCCGCGGAGCACACCGGTGGCGGCGAGCACCACCAGCATCGCCGGGATGCCGAGGGCGCTGATCCGCAGATAGGTGATGGCGTACGGGGCGGCGGTGTCCGAGGCGCCGAAGAGGTCGACGAGGGCAGGGGCGGTGGGCAGGGTGACGGCGATGACGGCGGCGCCGAGGAGCAGGGCCAGCCAGATGCCGTCCATGCCCTGCCGGATCGCACCGGCGAGGTCGCCCGCGCCGACGCGGCGGGCCACGGCGGCGGTGGTGGCGTAGGCGAGGAAGACGAAGATGTTGACGGCCGTGGCAAGCAGGGCGGCGGCGACGCCGAGACCGGCGAGCTGAGTGGTGCCCAGATGGCCGACGACAGCGCTGTCGACCATGACGAAGAGGGGCTCCGCCACGAGGGCGGCGAAGGCGGGCACGGCGAGTGCGACGATCTCGCGGTCGTGGTGGCGGACGGTGCTCCGTGCGCTCGCGGGGGCCTGTGTCATGGAGGCAATCTAATCTTCCACAGGTAAGAGACACAAGCCAGGAGGGGTCCTTACAAGACGGCGTGCGGGACGATCTTCTCTGCGCCCTTTGTCGTGATCTTGCGCTGGGGGCGGAAGTTTTTCTTCTACACAGCCCCTGGATAGAGAAATCGCAGGTCAGGCGGGTGGTCTCGGGGTGATTGTGTGTTTGTCCACAGCGCTGTCCCCCGACCCGTGCACAGGTTCACGCGACTTACCCACAGGAAGGCTCACATCATCCACATGGCCTGTGGATAACCAAGTTGGCTGGCGGTCCCGACGGGCCTACCGTGGTCCGGCGCCCGCCACCTGTTCCGGCCTCGAAACCACCAGAACTCGATGCGTCGTGACCGGAAGCCGGGCGCCCTGTTTGTCATAGCCGTCCCGTAAGAAGAAGGGCACGGCGAGGTCCGCACCGCGGACGGGAGGAGGTGGCGGGGTGAGCGTGCCCGAGCCCATGGACGACCCATGGGCGGACTCCGGCCCGGCCGACCGGTTCCCGTCCCCCCGTATCCGCCGCGGCGAGGGCGGCGGCCGGGGCCGTGACGAGCAGCATGAGCGCGGTCGCGACGGAGGCGGCGGGTCCGCCTGGGAGGGGTCCGGGTTCGAGCGCGTCCCGCCGCAGGACCTCGACGCCGAGCAGTCCGTGCTCGGCGGCATGCTGCTCTCCAAGGACGCCATCGCCGATGTGGTGGAGGTCCTCAAGGGCAATGACTTCTACCGCCCCGCCCATGAGACCGTCTACCAGGCGATCCTGGATCTCTACGCCAAGGGCGAGCCGGCCGACCCCATCACCGTCGCCGCGGAGCTGACCAAGCGCGGCGAGATCGCCCGCGTCGGCGGCGCCTCGTATCTCCACACCCTCGTCCAGTCGGTCCCTACCGCCGCCAACGCCGAGTACTACGCGGAGATCGTCCACGAGCGCGCCGTACTGCGGCGCCTGGTCGAGGCCGGCACCCGCATCACCCAGATGGGATACGCGGCGGACGGCGACGTCGACGAGATCGTCAACAACGCCCAGGCGGAGATCTACGCCGTCACCGAGCAGCGGACCAGCGAGGACTATCTGCCGCTCGGCGACATCATGGAGGGCGCGCTCGACGAGATCGAGGCGATCGGCTCCCGCAGCGGGCAGATGTCCGGGGTGCCCACCGGGTTCACCGATCTCGACTCGCTGACGAACGGGCTGCACCCCGGCCAGATGATCGTCATCGCCGCCCGCCCCGCCATGGGTAAGTCCACCCTGGCCCTCGACTTCGCGCGCGCCTGTTCGATCAAGAACAACATGCCCAGCGTTATCTTCTCGCTGGAGATGGGCCGCAACGAGATCGCGATGCGTCTGCTGTCCGCCGAGGCGCGGGTGGCGCTGCACCATATGCGGTCCGGCAGCATGACCGACGAGGACTGGACGCGGCTCGCCCGCCGGATGCCGGATGTCTCCCAGGCGCCGCTCTACATCGACGACTCCCCGAATCTGTCGATGATGGAGATCCGCGCCAAGTGCCGCCGCCTCAAACAGCGCAGCGATCTGCAGCTGGTCGTCATCGACTATCTCCAGCTGATGCAGTCCGGCGGCGCCCGGCGCCCCGAGAGCCGTCAGCAAGAGGTCTCGGACATGTCGCGAAACCTGAAGCTGCTGGCCAAGGAGCTGGAAGTGCCGGTCATCGCGCTCTCGCAGCTGAACCGTGGCCCCGAGCAGCGCACGGACAAGAAGCCGATGGTCTCGGACCTGCGGGAAAGTGGCTCCATCGAGCAGGACGCCGACATGGTCATCCTGCTCCACCGCGAGGACGCCTACGAGAAGGAGTCACCCCGCGCGGGCGAGGCGGACCTGATCGTGGCCAAGCACCGTAACGGCCCGACGGCCACGATCACCGTCGCCTTCCAGGGCCACTACTCCCGCTTCGTGGACATGGCCCAGACCTAGCCCAGGCCCAACCCATGTAGGTTCTCGTTTCTCGTGTCCCTTTCTCACGAGTGATGTCCCACGGATGGCACCGGCGTGAGACGCCCCAGGTCAGAGCTGTTCTGTCGCACTGAGCCTGTCGGATTCTCACCGCTTCTCGTTCGTGCTGTCGGATTCTCATTGCGTCGCGCGCTGAGCGACGACGTTTGCCCCGTACGTGGGGTTTGATCTCATTTTCCTGGTCCGGTTCTCGCGGTACCTGTCACGGTCGTTTTCGGCAGGTATGCGGAGCCGGGGGTGGCGATGGATCTGGGCCTGGTCGATGTCGAGTGGGCTGACGGTGAGGGCGGCGGGTTGCGGAAGTCCGTGCTGGAGGCGGTTTCCCGGGTTCGGTTCGAGTCGGTGCTGCCGGTACGGCGGTTCACGTCGTACCGCGGACAGCGGCATTTCACGGGCTGGTACTGGGCGGCGACGATGGAGTCGCTGGTGGGGTTCGAGTCGTGGCTGGAGCGGGACCGGGCCATGCTCCTGGATCATGACCGGAGGGTGGTGGGGCTGGCCTCGCAGCCGTTCCGGTGACCTGGCAGGGGGCGAAGCGCCGGATCTCGCATACGCCGGACTACTTCGCGCGGCTGGAGGACGGCTCGGGCCTGGTCGTCGATGTCCGGCCGGCGGACCGGGTCGGACCGGAGGACGCGGTGAAGTTCTCGGCGACCGAGGCGATGTGCCAGGAGATGGGCTGCTGGTCCTACGTGCTGGTGCACGAGCCCGATCCGGTGGAGATGGCCAACGTCCGCTGGCTGTCTGGATATCGGCATCCACACAACCGGGTCAGCGACGTCGCGGATCGGCTCATGGACGCCTTCGGCGGTCCTCACGGACCGCGAGTTCCTCGGAGAGGACCAGGTCGAGGAAATCGAGGTAGCCCATCTTCGCCTCGTCGGCCCGGCGGGTGAACTCGTTGATGATCTCCGCGAGGTGGGGCAGACCGAGCTTGCCGGCCGTGGTGTGGATGCGGTTGCCGGTCAGCTGGCTCAAGAGGGTTCCTTCGTCGCTCGGTTAGTGGTGAAGGGGCGGGTGCCGGTCAGTTCGTCGTAGACCGACAGCGGGCGACGGCCGACCTGGACGCTGGCGGCAGCGGCCCGGTTCAGCAGGGCTTCCAGCGAGCCGGCCTCGGGCCCGAGAGGCTGGTCGCGGCGAGGCTGGGGCGGGACATCGCCAGTGGTGACGCGGCGTCCGGCTCCGGTGGGCAGGCCGTCCCAGTGCGACTCGTCCACCATCCGGGCGCCGCGGCCGGCCGCCCTTGGATGGGCGGCCAGGAGAGTTTCCCCGTCGGTGCCGGGGACGGTGGAGTGCAGTGTGACCTGTGACTTCGTGGCCCGGATCTCGACCAGCTGGCGGGGGGCGGACCTTGCGGGCGGGCACCGAGTAGAGGTTCGCGTCGAAGGCGACCAGGCAGTCCTTGCCGACGTGCCGCAGATGCCGCTGGGCCACCACGTACGGAGTCGCCGGCAGTGGCCGCAGGGCCACGTGATCCCGCACGGCCCGGTGTCCGATGATCTCGCCGTGGGTGCCGTGCACCTTCGCCCGCCGCAGCGGCACCCAGGCCGAGAAGGCGGCGTTCATCTCCTCGACCGAGGAGAAGGCCCGGCCGGCCAGCACATGGTCACGGACGATCAAGACTTGCCGCTCGACGCGGCCCTTGCCCTGGGTCCGGTAGGCGGCCAGGACGTCGATGTCGAAGTCGTAGTGCCCTGCGAACGCGACCGCTTCCGGGTGCAGCGGGACCGCCTCGCCCGGCGCGACGTGGCGGCGCACGACGGTCTTGGTGCGGTCGTAGACGATCGTCATCGGCACCCCGCCGAAGTGTGCGAACGCAGCCCGGTGGCAGTCGAAGAAGCTCGCCAGGTCCTGGCTGGTGGTGAAGCGGCAGAACGGATCACGGGAGTACGACAGCGTCATGTGGAACGAATGGACCTTCGGGATCCCGACGTGCGCGAGGATCTTGCCCTCGTCACCCCAGTCGACCTGGGCCTGGGCACCCGGGATCACCTCGAACCGCCGGTGCAGACCGGCCAGCTCGCCCGGGCCGATGCCAAGCTCCTCGGCGATCCGGGGCCGAGCCTCCTGGAGATAGATCTTGACCCGCTGGTAGTTGATGGCGACCCCGTACTCCGACGCCAGACGCTCGTGGATCACCGACGCCTTCAGCAAGATCTCCGACCTGAGCATCGCGTCGATGAGCGGGGCGACCTCGTCGACCACCCGTCGATGCTGCCGCCCATCCGCCGTCCGCGCTGGCGGCCCCACCGGGGCCTCGCCCGACAAGTACTTCGTGACCGTACAGCGGTTCAGCCCGGTCTCCTTCGCGATCTCCCGCAGGCTCATCGCACCGGACTCGTACAGACCGCGGAACCGCCTCAACTCCAGCTAGCGATGCGGGTCCAAGACCACGTCAGCCGCCTCTCTGTCACCCCGAAACCGACGACAGAAGACTCGCGGTACCCGCCCATCACCAAGCGGACTTTTCTGCGGCTGCGGCAGCGCTACGAGGCCGAGGGGCTGTGGGGGTTGGTGGACGGCCGGTCCCGGAAACCGTCGGCTCCGGTCCCCGGCACCGGAAGAGTGGACGAGTGCGTCATCGAGGCGGTCACCGAGGCACTGGCCGGGCAGACAGACCTTTCGACAGGCGACCGCAGGCGGCTCATGCTGCAGGCCGAGCAGATCCTCGCCGCGAAGCATGGCGAGGAAGCGGCGAAGCTCCTGCCGTCGAGGGCGACCTTCTACCGGCTGATGAACAGCCTCGCCAAGAACAACGAGTCCTTCGGCTCGGCAACGGTCCGCCGCCAGCAGGCCCTTCGGCCCGTGGGACCGTTCACCCCGTCCATGGCTGCCCGCCCCGGGGAGATCGTGCAGATCGATTCTACGCGGCTGGACGTGATGGCGGTGCTGGACGACGGGGTCGTGGCTCGCCCGGAACTCACGATCGCGGTCGATGTCACGACGCGCACGATCTGCGCGGCCCTGCTGCGGCCCGCGGGCACGAAGGGCGTCGACGCCGCGGTGCTGCTGGCGAGGATGCTGGTCCCCGAGCCGATGCGGCCGGGCTGGAGCCAGACCCTGGCGATGGCGGACTCGATCCTGCCGCACCAGCGACTTATGGCAGTGGACGCGCGCTTGGAGAAGGCCGCTCCGCAGGCTGGAATCCCCACTCCCCCGACCGTTTGGCCACACTCTCCGGGCGCCCAACGCCCCAGCTCGCCCGGGCCCTGCCCGCGCTCGCCGACTTCCTCAGCCTGCACGGTCCCGGGCAACGAACGGAACAGCTGATCAGCCGCCCCTGCCGCTGCTGCACAGCCCGCCGCAGCCCCACCGCTTCCGTGGTCATCACCCTCTCGCCCGCCCACGTCCACCTCTGCCCGCGGCATCAGCTCTGGACCCGCTCCACTCACGACATCCCGCTCGGCGTCCTACCGGAAGTCATCGAGGCCCAGCGTCGACTCGACCAGCTCGCCCGCCGTCACCGGCAGACCAGACGAGCCCTCGACATGGCGCGGAGAATCGTCGAAGACTGGTCCGCCTCCGGAATGCCGATCGACCTCGGGAAGGAGTGGACCGATCGTCTTGACCGAGTCGAAGCTCTCGCCGTCAGCAAGAAGATCTCGGCTGAGGACCGCAGTCACCTCGCGGCGTTCCCCGAGATCGTGGCGCTGACGCACCTCATCCTCGACCCGCCCACAACCGCAATCGACCCCAGAGAGCTCTACCTGGCGGCGACCGCCGAGCTGAGCCGACGATTCGCGCGGATCTACACCGCCCTCGGAACCCAGGACCCCCTCTACCGGAGGTTCTGCCTCTATCGAGATCGCGACCTCCGCGAAAGCAGGCCAACGACTCGCTATCTGACAGATGCGCTTCGACAGGACAGCTGCTCAGCGCGCTCACTCGTCAGGTCGACCCAGCCGTAAAGGTGGGTGTCATCATCCGGCCGTAGCTTCCGAGGTGGGCGCCCCGTCAGGGGCGCGGAGTCCCTGCGATCTGCGGCTCCGCCGCGTGGGCGCGAGTGACCAGAAGCGATGCCGTAGGCCGGCAGCCGGGCCGGAAGACCCCGGCTGCCCGTCCGTTCGGACGGTGTGTCAGACCATGGCGAGCCGGTCCACCAGCAGCTCCACCCTCCGCTCGGCGTCCGCCGGCGGCAGCCGTCCCGCCCGGGTCAGGGTGGCCAGCCCGTGCAGGGCAGCCCAGAACACCTCGGTGAACAGTGCCGGGTGGACGCCGTCCCCGGCGACCTCGCCGAGGCTTTCCAGCAGGGCGGCGAAGGCGTCCTTCAGCGGCTCGGGGGTGTCCTCGTGCGCGAACGCCAGGCCGCCGTCGAGCTGGAACATGGCGTCGTAGACCGCCGGGTTGCGCTCGGCGAAGTCGAGGTAGGTGCGGGCGAGGGCGGTGACCCGGGTGCGAGGGCCGTCCGCGGCGGAGGTCGCGGCCCGCAGCGCCGCGGCCATCTCGGCGGCACCCTCGAGGGCGACGGCGCCGATGATCTCGCGCTTGCCGCGGAAATGGCTGTAGAGGACGGGCTGGCTGTATTCGATGCGCTCGGCGAGCCGGCGGGTGGTGACCGCGTCCCAGCCCTGCTGCTCGGCGAGTTCGCGGGCCGTCGCCACGATGAGGCGCTCGCGGCCCGCCCGTTCGCGCTCCTTGCGTTCCTGTACCGACATGATTTGATCCTAGCACCGCTAGACAATCGATCGGCAGTAGTACTAGCGTTGCCTCATCGTCTAGCAACACTAGATCCCAGGAGGGGTCATCATGCTCAACGCACTCGGGGTCTTCACCACCGTGGTCGTCGGAGTGATGGTGGGGGTGGAGTTCTCCGTCGCCTTCGTCATCAACCCGATCCTCAACGGACTCCCCGGCGACAACGGCCTGCGCGGCCGCACCCACGGGGCCCGGATGCTCGGCGCCGTGATGCCGTTCTGGTACATCGGCTCGCTCGTCCTGAGCGCGGTCTGGGCCATCGCCGGATGGCATCACCACGGCGCCGGCCTCGTCGTCATCGCCGCCGCGCTGCTGATCTTGAGCGTGATCATGTCGCTCCTGCTGCTCGTCCCGATCAACAACCGGGGCAAGACGTGGACCACCGAGAACCTGCCCGAGGACTGGAAGGAGCAGATGAACCGCTGGGACCGCTTCCACTACGTCCGCGTTGCCGTCATCATCGCCGCCTTCGCCCTGCTGGCCGCCGCCCTCGCCTGAGCCCGCGGGCCGAGACCGCGCAGGTGGCGGCACTCCTCTACTCCGCGGGCGGTAGCCGACGATTCGCACGGATCTACACCGCCCTCGGAACCCAGGACCCCCTCTACCGGAGGTTCTGCCTCTATCGAGATCGCGACTTCCGCGAAAGCCAGGTCGTTCGAGAACCCCGGGCCTCCGCCCTCTCAAACGACCTGGCATCCCAGCAGGCCAACGGCTCGCTATCTGACAGATGCGCTGCGACAGGACAAGAGCCCTGTGAGATCTTTAGTCTGATCCCGCATCGCTGGCGCTCGCTGCTGGGGGTGGGTATGCCGCGTGTACTTGGCGAAGTCTCGATGAGTCTTCGCTATGCGGACGGGCAGATCGACGAGGACCGGCTGTGGCCCACGACGGGCGTCGATGTCTTCGAGCCTTCGGTGCCGTGGCGTACGTTCCGCTGGCGGCACGGCCAGAAGCACTACTCGGGCACGTACTGGTCGTCAACCATGCGCGACCCTGTCGTCTACGAGTCGCGGCTTGAGTTGACACGCCTGCTCTACGCCGACTTCGACCAGGACGTGACGGCGGTCTTCGCCCAGCCGTTCCTCCTCTCCACCACGGTGGACGATCGACTGCGGCGGCGCCATGTCCCGGACTTCCTCGTTCTGCGGGGCAAGGACGTCCCACTGGTCGTCGATGTCAAGCCCCGGCATCTGCTCGCGCGGCCGAAGGTGAACTTCGCGCTCGGCTGGGCCCGCGAGGTCGTTCTCTCCCGCGGCTGGGACTTCGAGGTGTGGTGCGAGCCACCGGAGGCGGAACTGGCGAACCTGCGCTTCCTCGCTGGCTACCGGCGCGACTGGCTCTTCAGCGAGGACTTGCTGGCGGAGATTCGGGAGGCGGATCTGTACGGGGCCTCGCTCCGAGAGGCGTTCCGTGCCTTTCCGCACCATCCGGAGTGGAGGGTGCGGGCAGCCGTCCTGCGGCTGTTGTGGTGCCAGCACTTCGTGACGGATCTGTCTGTGCCCCTGTCCGAGCCCCACGAGCTGCGGCAAGGGCCGGCCGCCGTGACCGGCTCCGGGAGACACGATCTACCGCCACCAGTAGAGGAGCGTGAGCGCAACCTCGACGTGCCGAAAGACGACGTGACGGTTCAGAGGCGGGAGTCTCATGCGGGAGGACTCGTGAACGAAGCCGCGGTACGTGTCGGAGTGGGTACGAGGCTGAAGTACGACGGCGAAGTCGTCACGGTGGAGGAGATGTTCGGCTCTGCGGCTGGCAACGAGGTCCTGGTGCGCGACGGGTCGGGCCGCCGGTTCCGGTTATCGCTGCGGGAGGTACTCGTTTCCGGTCGGGCGGCAGTCATCCCGGAAGGACCCGGTCCCTCGTCCGACGATCCGATCGAGACGGCCTCCATCGTCCTGGCCCAGCTCACGGATGAGGAGCTGGCCGCGGTGCGTGAGCGTGCCGCCCACATCAGCGAGGTCCTCTACGGCTTCCGGTCGGGAAGCGCCGAGTTGTCGGAGCCGGGCGAACCGCGGCCCGCGTACGCGGCAACAGTCCCCAAGCTGCAGCGGTACGAGGCCAAGGCCGCCGAGCTGGGGGTGAGCGTACGCACCATCAAACGATGGGTGCGGGCCTTCCTCCTCGATCGCGAGGCCGGTCTCGTCCATGGCGGGCCGGATCGAGGGGACGGCACCATGGGCGGGCTCGGGCGGGCCCATCCGCGGTGGGTGGAGATGGCCCTGGAGATTATGGCGGAGCACGGGAAGGAGTCGCAGCCGACCCGGGCCAAGGTGATCCGCAGAATCGGCCCTCGGCTCGCCGCCCGCTACGGCGAGGACGAAGTGAAGTTGCCGACGCGCGCGACGGCATACCGGTGGCTCGACGAGCTCGAGCGATGGAAGCCGACCTTCAGGTTGAGCATGAAGCGCAACCGGGACATCGCCGCCCGGCCACCGGGTGCGTATGGGAAGCTGCGGCCGACTCGGCCAGGCGAGTACCTGCTGATGGACACTACGCGGTTGGACGTCTTCGCGATGGACCCGATCACGCTGAAGTGGGTGCAGGCCGAGCTGACGGTAGCGATGGACTGGTACGACAGGTGCGTCACGGGGATCAGGGTGACTCCGGTGTCCACGCAGTCCATCGACGTCGCGGCGGTGCTGTTCCAGACTTACCGGCCCCGCCCAGCGGGCAGGGACTGGCCCGCGCACGCTGTCTGGCCCGACCACGGCATTCCCCGCACCGTCTTAGTAGAACGGGAAGCCCTCGAAGAGGACGACCGGGAGGGGAAGGGCGGCGGCACGACAGGTGTCGCAGGCCCGGCGCTGGTGCCGGAGACCATCGTGGTCGACCACGGGAAACCGAGGAGCTCGCCCAACTGCGGATCGTCTGGGCGGACGGCTCGAACTCCCTGGCCAGGTCCTCCGGCGTACGGCCGGCCCTGACGAGCTCGACGATCTGGCGACGGAACTCCGGCGGGTAGGCCGGACGCGTCCTTGGCACGATGAACTCCTCCTTGCGGGGACCAGTGTCCCCAAGCGGGTAGGTGTCCACCAAACCGGAGCAACATCAGACTGCCTCTACATCCGCACCACCGGCCACATCGGCTCGCTGATGACGCTCATCAACCGGGGCTGTCAACGTGCTGCCCGCACCGGCGTCGAACTCCTCGACGAGGACCTGCTGAACCAGGTGAAACTCGATGCGGGGGCGGAGCGGGCGCGTAAGGCACTGGAGAAGAAGTTCGCCCGCAAGCGCATGACGACCAAGCCCTGTTCCCGCACCACGAAGGCCGCGTCGGCGAAGACCGTGGCATGAAACAGGCCCGTACGCTGCCGCTGCGCCAGGCCCCGCTTCCCGGCGAAGCCCTGGACTCATGGCTGGAGGCGCTCGCTCAGCTGCTTCGGACGCCACTGGGAGAGGTCATGCTGAGCGTCGGCCTGCCACCCCGGCAGAAGGCCAGCAACCAGCTGCACGGCATCCCGCCGGACTGGACGATTCTGCTGGGGCCGCAGCATGCCGCCGCTCTGTCCGCGACGACGGGGCTGGAAGAGGCCCACCTCCATGCGATGACGCTGCGGCACTACGACCAGCGGGGGCTGGAGATCAATCACGAGCGTCGCTTCGTCAACCGGCGGGTGCTCTGGGGGCGAGGCGCCGGCTCCCGCTTCTGCCCGGATTGCCTGGCGGAATCCGACGGCCGGTGGATGCTGTCCTGGGGGCTGGGCTGGTCCTTCGCCTGTCTGCGACACCACCGACTGCTGGGCGACTGCTGTCCGGGCTGTGGGCGTGTCCCCCGCCTGCGGCCCTGAAGCCCGCGAGCTATCCCTAGCCCCCGGTACTGCGGGAACGCTCCCTCAAACCCGGACGGTCCCTTCACCAGAGGCTGCGGTTTCGACCTCACACAGACGGACACCCTCCGCCTGCCCGCCGGACATTCAGCAATGGCCGCCCAGGCGCTCGTCATGAACATCATCGAGAGCGGCACAGCCACCTTCGGCGCCTACGCACTCGCTCCGCAGCCGGCGGCGGGCGCGCTCAGCGACATCCGCGCCATCTGCGGCCGCGCGCTGTCCGATCTCTCAGCCAAGGGGACCTGGGACACACCTTGATCGAGCGAGCTGAACGCGGCCGCGGGATGAGACCAACCCCGTTCGGCAGCAAAGTTGCAGAGGCCGTTCGGACGGCAAGACGTGCTTCACCGACGGTGACGGGCTGAACGGCGGTAACGACCTGGGGGGCGATTGCCGGTGATGGGGACGGCTGGTCGCTCAGGGCTGCACTGCGTCGAACGGCAGAACGCGATGGAAGACGACCATGGCTTGACCGGGGCCGTTGTAGTCATCGACGATCTTCGCATCGAAGCCGAGGCGGCGATGGAATGCGATCGAGCCGGTATTTCCGAGTGACGTGATCGCCTTCAATCGCAGAGCGCCGTGGCGATGCGCGGCGTCAGCGAACGCCGCGTACAGACGACGCCCGAGACCGATGCCACGGGCGTCGTCCCGAGTAGCGATCAGGTGTACGTACCCGGTGCCGGTCGGGGTGACGAACCCGATGATGTACCCGTGGATTCCGTCCTCGGCTCGGGCAATCAGACAGGTTTCACCGAACTCTTGCACCAGCGCCAGAAGGTGCAGGGACCGAAGGTCGCGTTCTCCCCAGTATCGGTGGTGATCAGCGAGAACCTGGTGGATGTCGGTCATCTCGGCCGATGTGATCTGTGTGTGCATGACATGGATCATGGCAGGTGCCTTGCCCGTGTGAGGAGCGGACGTGCTGGCCAGCCCGTGACATGGCAAGGTCCATACGAGTTTGGCGAGTTGTGACGCTTGCCTGGGGCCGTGCGGCTGGGTGTCCCGCACGCGGCGCTGGCCCGCCTGTATGGGGTGGACCGCTCCACCGTCTCCGGAGCGGTCCGCGAGTCCGACGACTGCTGGCCGCCCGGGGCTTCGCCGTCCACGCCCCCCGGACTGCGGTCCGGCTGATCAGGTACGTCTCGCCTGGTTGTAAGCAATTGCCAAGACCTATGGATGGGAGACGCGCCGACCCAGCGGTGGTAGGCATCTACGTCGACGTTGATGCCACACACGATGGTGACAATGTGTCGACCGGCGAAGCGGTCGCGGTCTTCGAGGATCGCCGCGATGCCGGGTGCTACCGCGCGTATCTCCTCCCAAGGCCTGGTACCTGTTGTAGGGACTGCATCCCCCGGCTGTGAATACGCACAGTAATGACAGTGAGAAAGCGAGCAGCCGCAACGTGGTGATCAACATCGGCTCGCCACCGACGGTTCAGCCGCGAGCCGTGGAACGTCCAGACTCTACGTGTACCAACATGCGCTTGAGCAGAGCGATCAGGATGTCCTGGTCGGCGTGGTCGAGCGGTTTGACCATGGCTTCCTCGGCCGCCCCCTGCACCTTCATGGCGGCGTACCAGCGAGTGTGTCCGAGTTCGGTGAGTTCGACGTCGACGCGGCGGCGGTCCTCGGTACTGCGGAGCCTGCGGATCAGGCCCGCCTTCTCCAAGGTGTCGAGGCGGCCGGTCATTCCGGCTGGAGAGATCATCAGTTCGGTCGCCAGTTGTGATGGGGTGGCGCGCCATGGTTTGCCGCGTGAGGCGAGGCGGTGCAGTGTCTCGAACTCGAACTTCTGGAGGCCGACTTCGGCGAGAGCTTCGTGCTTGGTGTGGCTGGCGTGCTTGGTCAGCAGCTGGATCCTGGTGATGATCGCTTCGGCTCGCTCGTCGAAGGGCGCCTTGTTACGCCAGCGGGCAATGTGTCGGTCGACGGAGTCCTCCATCTCTTCAGTATGCTACGCCAGCAAGTATTTCGTTGGCTAAAGATTGGCTGACGAAGTACCGTGCGTCATGGCCTCTCCGATTCGTCGGTTGCTGGTAGGGCGCACTATTGCGGCTCTAGCGACCGCGCTGATCCCGACCACACTCACCCTCGCGGTTGTCCGCACCGGCTCGGCCATGGACCTCGGCCTTGTGCTGTCCTGCGAGCTGCTCCCCATGCTCGTCCTGCTGCCTGTTGCAGGTGTGGTCGCCGACCGCTTCCCACCGCAGCGGGTCGTGCTCACCGCGGACCTGATACGCGCCGCCGCACAACTCGCGATCGGCGCGGAACTGCTCAGCGGCCGAGTGCGGATCCCCGATCTGGCCGTGCTGTCGGCGATCACGGGCGGGGCCGTGGCTTTCGGGACACCAGCCGTCCGCACGCTGGTCGCCGCTGTAGTGGCCGGACCCGAGCGCCTTCGGATCAACGCGCAACTCGGGGCCGCGCAAGGGCTCGCTCAGATAGCGGCTCCCGCAGCCGCCGGCGGCCTGATGCTGCTTGTGGGGGCCGGGTGGTCCTCCCTGCTCACCGGCACGCTGTTCATCGCATCCGCCACCACTCTCGGCGGCCTGCGGCTAGACCGCCCCCTCCAGCGCGCTAAGCGAAGCGCCTTCCTGGGAGAACTACGCGAGGGGTGGGCTGAAACCCGCCGCCATCCCTGGTTCCTGGCCAACGTCCTCGGACACGGCGTGTGGCACCTGACGGCGGGCTTCCTCCTCACCCTGGGCCCGATGATCGCCGTACGTCATCTGGGCGGAGACACCGCCTGGGTCGTCATCGCAGAAGTCGGCACGGTGGGGATGGTCGCCGGTATCTACGCCGCCTCCCGGCTGCCCATACGCCACCCCCTGGTCGGCGTCGCCGTGGGCGCCGCTGTCTTCGCGCTCCCGCTGACGGCGTTCGCCCTTCTCCTACCGATCTCGATCGTCACGACTGCCTACTTCGCGGGGATGTTCGGAGTCGGCCTTCTCAGCCCGCTGTGGGAAACCACCATGCAACGCCGCATCCCGCAAGAAGCCCTCGGGCGCGTGGGATCGTTCGACACGCTGATCTCCTTCGCCGCCCGACCGCTCGGTCTCGCCATCGCCGCCCCTGTTTCGGCGACCATCGGGACCACAACTCCACTGCTCCTGGGAGCGGCATTGGTGAGCGCTGCAAATCTCGCCATACTCCTGCTCCCCGCCGTGTGGGAGACGCCCAGCACACCGACCTCACCCGCCAAACCAACCGGCCAGCAAGACGCGACACGAGCCGCGTAGGCGAAGCTCAGCAGACCTGGCGATTTGCCCGCCAATGCGGGCACGCCCTGGACCGATGGCTGTCCTGGGCGGCCCGCTGCGGCCTGCCAGGCGCGGGGCGGCCGAGGCCTTGACGTCGTGGGCTGTGGACTGATCATCGTTGACAACCGACTGTCTGCCGCTCGCTGATCACACCGTTGCGCTGATGTCTCCGCCGGCACTTCCTGAGCGGTGTGGAGGCCCGGGTTGTAGGCGGGCGGGGGTATGTGGAGCTGGTCGGTGGTGTAGTCGCCGAAGCGGAGCACGTTCTCGCGCCGGTAGGGACTGAGCACCGCCAGGTCACTCGCATGGACGGTCCAGCCTTCGCGGGCCATCCGGGACAGCGTCTCGCTCATGTCGATGGTGGTCGAGAAGATCACACTCGGGGCAGGAGGTCGAGGAACTTGACTGCTTTGTCCTGTAGTTCCGGGTCACGGCTGGTCAACCAGCCGGCGTTGCCGAAGTGAAGCCACTTGGTGAACCCGTTGTAGGCCTCGGCCTTGTTCGTCGCCCGCTGGATCTGCTCCCGCAGCGCCGGGTCGGACAGATAGCGCAGCAGCACGGCCGTGCGTACCGCGCGCCCTACCTCGCGGAAGGCCTGGTAGATCTGGTTCTTCCGCGACCGGTTGTTCAGCCTGCGCAGCAGAGTGACCGAGGAGACGGTGCCCTGCTCGACCGAGAGCGCGACCTGCATGAGGTCGGGCCAGTGGCGACGGATGAGGTCCCAGTCGATGGCGGTGCGGGGGTCAGTGGAGAACAACTGGTCGATGTGGCGGTAGCGCACCGCGGGGTCGGGACGGTGGAAGGTGAGGTCCTGGAAGTTGCGGATCCTGGGCAACAGGTCAATGCCGAGCAAGCAGGCGAGCCCGAAGACAGGGAACGACTGGCCTTGCGTATCGGCGTGGATCTGCTCCGGCTGCGCGGCCGACTGGTTCTGCAGGAGGGAGTCGATCAGGTAGACCGCTTCCCAGACTCCGCAGGGCACGAATCCCGCGAGTGGGTGGCGGTGGTCTATCACCGGCGGCCCCACACGAGTCTGGTCGACCCCGGGCTGCCGGGGCTGCGGATGTCCCCAGCCGCGATGTTCGAACACGGCATGGCCCAGCGACATGGATACCGGCCCCGTCCTCCGGGAGTAGCCCCCGGGGCTCTCGAACCGAGACTGCATCTTCGGCTCAGAAATCTCTGGGAATCGTCCCCGAACACCGATTGAATGCCCCCTGTGACTTCTTTCCCCTCAGCCGGAGCGTCGGCCGCCTATGACCGCATCGGCCTCGGTTACCGCGAGGTCCGCCGCCCCGACCCGCGGCTGGCTGCAATGATCCACGATGCCTTGGGAGGCGCCCGCACCGTGGTGAACGTCGGTGCGGGGGCCGGATCCTACGAGCCGCCGGACGCCGATGTGACCGCGGTGGACCCCTCACAAGTGATGCTCGACCAGCACCCCGGCCCACACAAAGTCCAGGCCGGCGCAGAAGACCTGCCCTTCGAGAATGGCTCGTTTGACGCGGCAATGGCCATCTTGACGGTCCACCACTGGTCCGACCTGCACCAAGGGCTCCGTGAACTGCGGCGGGTCGCCAGGCGCCAGGTCGTCCTCACCTTGGATCCCGGCCACACGCGCGAGCTGTGGCTGGTCTCCGAGTACCTCCCGGAGATCCGGGACCTGGACCACGCCCGCTTCACGTCAGTGGCCGAGGTCGCAGAGAGCCTCCAGGCGCACACCGTGCTGAGTTTTCCCGTCCCGCACGACTTCACCGACGGATTCCTGGCCGCGTTCTGGCGTCGGCCGGAGCAGTACCTCGACCCGGTCGTGCGGCAGGCGAGTTCGAGCCTCGCCGTCCTGCCTGCCGAGGTAATCGAGCCGGCCATGGACAGGCTCAGGGAAGATCTGTCCTCTGGGGATTGGGAGCAGCGTCACGCGGAGCTGCTGGCCGAGGACGCGATCGACTATGGTTACCGGCTCCTCATCGCCGGAGAAGACCGCCGGTGAACGTGCCGGTGATGAGGACGGTCTCGCGGTGCGTGGAAACTCGCATCCTCAGCGAGTCGAGCCGAGCCCCGGGTCCAAGTCGCCGCGTACCGGAACCGGAAGTGCCAGGGCGGCCGCTCCGCTGCCGTCGGCGCGCGGGGAGGCCACCGGACCGGGCCGACCCCGTTGTCTACCCCGCCTATCCTGCCTCCCCCTCACATGTCGCCGTTGCGCATCCCCGACGGGTAACCAGGAATCGCCCCTGGCACAGCCGAAGGGCGCGGGCCTCCGCGCCGGTGAACACACAGGAGATCGCGTGGACATCACTTCCCTGGTACCCCTCACGACTGACCGGCTCTCGCTGAGGTTGTTCACTCCGAGCGATGCCGATGACCTGTTCGCGTATCAGGGGTTGGCGAGCGTCGCTCGATACCTCTACCGGCCCCCGTACACACGGGAGGACTGCGAGGCGGTCGCCGCTGAGCGGTCGGCGGTCACATCGTGGGGCGTCGAGGGGGACAAACTCTCACTGGCGCTCTGCCGTCAGGAAGAGCCGGGGGTCATCGGAGAGGTCTCCCTCACGCTGGCCGACGCCCGATCGCGTCAGGGCGAGATCGGATGGAGCCTGCACCCTGGCCACGAAGGCCACGGTTACGCGGGTGAGGCCGCCGCGGCGTTGGCCGCAGCCGCCTTCGGCACACTCGGTGTCCACCGGCTGTTCGCCCGACTCGACGTCGAGAACACCGGATCGGTTCGGCTCTGCGAGCGCCTGGGCATGCGCAGAGAAGCGCATCTCATCGAGAACGACCTCGATGGCGACCGCTGGGGCAGCGAGTACATCTACGCGGCGCTCGCGCACGACCTCAAACAGGACCGTTAGCGGGTGGGGGGCCGCTGCCCTGGTTTCTTGGCCGGCGGACGGGACGGGTCGGGCGAATCGGACCGGTGGTCCGGTCGTAGGAGCGGGCGCCCAACTGGTAGAGGTCGGCGATGCCGAGGTAGGCGCCGGCGTAGCCGAAGGGTTCCGCCACGGGGCGGGTAGCCGTCCTTGTATGCGTCCAATCCCCATGGAAAGCGCTTCGGTGGGGTCGTCACGCTGATCGCGGTCAGCCGACGCTCGCTTCCCCAGCCTCCTCGAATAATCACTTGATCACGCCCTCACTCAGCCGGTTCGTCGGCACCGGGTGTGCATCCGCACGCGGGCAGGGCCGAACGCCGCGGTGCGCCGGGACTGCCGGGCACGTCGTAGCCCCGGCGAGATGATCGAGGTCAGCGGTCCACCGGAGCTTTCAGCCAAAAAGCAGCACGCGGCGGCTCACATCCGCATGGCAGAGTGAGTGGGATGCCCCATGTAGCTCCGAGGCAGGAGTTTTGGTCAAGCTACTCGGACGTAACTTCGTTGACCTGCGCGTGGACGCTTGCTAAAACCTCAGCTCAGCACCTGGGTCATTGGTCATGCGAACTTGGACCCTCTACCCAGGCCCGAGCCCAGGCGCCCCCGTCGGCCCGGCCCTCGTCGGCCCGGCCCTCGTCGGCCCGGCCCCCGTCGGCCCGGGCCGCCGCCGTGGTGTGGTGTCAGATCACATCGGCGAGCTCCTCCAGCAGCCGCCGCTTGGTGCGGGCGCCGACCATCGACCGCATCGGCTCGCCCGCCCGGAACACCATCAGCGTCGGCATCGAGAGCACGCCGTACGTCGCCGTGGTGCCCGGGTTCTGGTCCACGTCCAGCTCCACCACCTTCAGCCGGTGCGCCTCCTGCCGCGCGATCTCCGCCAGTACCGGCGCGATCATCCGGCACGGGGGGCACCAGGAAGCGGTGAACTCCACGAGCACCGGCAGCTCGGCCGCCAGTACCTCTTCGGCGAAGGTGGTGTCCGTGATCACGGACACTTCCCCGGTGTGCGTCTGTGTCATGTCATGTCTCCCGGTGGTGTCGTTGCCATGACGGCCTCTTCCGGCGGCGTCAGCTCGCAGCGCGGCTCCGGCGGCCCGCCCGGTGCCGTGGCCGCGGTCTCCAGCGCCGCCCTGGCCCGTTCCGCCTCGGCGAGCTGTGCCCCGACCTGCTCGCGTACGTCGCTCAGCCGCGCGATGCAGTCGTCCAGCTCGGCCAGCTTGCGCCGGTACACCTCCAGCGACGCCGGGCAGGAGTCACCGGCCGGATGCCCGGAGCGCAGGCACTCCACGAACGGCCGGGTCTCCTCCAGTCCGAAGCCGAAGTCCTGGAGGGTGCGGATCTGCCGGAGCAGCCGGAGATCGTCCTCGTCGTACGCCCGGTATCCGTTGTCGGCGCGCCGCGCGGGCAGCAGTCCGATCGACTCGTAGTAGCGCAGAGTGCGGGTGGTGGTTCCCGCCCGTTCGGCCAGCTCTCCGATCCGCATGACGACGACGGTAGACCTTGACCCTGACGTCAAAGCCAGGCACACGTCCGGGCCGGCCGCCGTAGGGTGCGGACATGACCGCATCCCACCTCTCCCCATCCTCCGATGAGTTCGCGGAGCTGCTGCCCGCCACCCGCCGCGCCCTGCTGCGGCGCGTCGCCGTCGGCCAGGCCGAGGGGCGTGCCCCGTCCCTGGTGGGCGCCGTGGTGCGGGAGGGGCGGCTGGTGTGGACGGGGTCGCGCAGCTGTGTGGACGGGCACGCACCGGACGCCGATACCCAGTACCGCATCGGCTCGCTGACCAAGACCTTTGTGGCGGTGCTGGTGATGCGGCTGCGCGACGAGGGGCTGCTGGACCTCGCCGATCCGCTGACCAAGCACCTTGAGGTGCCGGAGGCGGAGGGTGCGACCGTCGCCCAACTCCTCTCCCACACCTCCGGTCTCGCCGCCGAGGCGCGCGGCCCGTGGTGGGAGCGCACACCCGGCGCGCTGCGCCCCGAGACGGCGGACATCTTCGGCGAGCGCCCGCTGGTCCACCCCGCCGGCCGCCGCCACCACTACTCCAACCCCGGTTTCGCGCTGCTCGGCGCGCTGGTCGAGCGGGTGCGGGGCGCGCCCTGGGGCGAGGTGCTGGCCCGTGAGGTGCTGGAGCCGCTGGGGATGGTCCGTACATCACTGGAGCCGCGGGCCCCGCACGCCGGGGGATGGGCCGTGCACCCGTGGGCCGATGTGCTGCTGCCCGAACCGGCCGAGGACACCGGGCGGATGGCCCCGGCCGGACAGCTCTGGTCGACCGCCGGGGACCTGGCCCGTTTCGCCGCCTTCCTGCTGGACGGGGACGAGCGGGTGCTCGACGCCGCGACGCTCGCCGAGATGCGGACGCCCGCGGTCGCCCCCGACGGCGAGAACTGGGACGGCGGCTACGGCCTCGGGGTGCAGCTGGTGCGCGTCGGCGGCCGGTTCCTGCACGGCCACACCGGTTCCATGCCCGGCTTTCTCGCCACCCTGTGGGTGAGCGCGGAGGACCGGCTCGCCGGGATCGCGCTGGCCAACGCCACCTCCGGGCCCGCCGTCAGTGCCCTCGCCGCCGACCTCGTGGGGATCGTGGCGGAGCACGAGCCCCGTATCCCCGACCCCTGGCGGCCGCTGCCCGAGGCCGATCCGGCGCTGCTGGCGCTGACCGGGCCCTGGTACTGGGGCGCCAACCCCTTTGTGCTGCGGCTGCGTGCCGACCGGGCCCTGGAGCTGTCCCCGGTCGGCGGGAAGGGCCGCGGCTCGCGCTTCAGGGCCGAGCCGAACGGGAGCTGGACCGGCCTGGACGGCTACTACGCGGGGGAGACGCTGCGCGTGGTCGAGGGCGAGGACGGCGCGCCCGCCCATCTCGACCTCGGCACCTTCGTGTTCACGCGGGAGCCGTACGCACCGGACGGCGCGGTGCCCGGCGGCGTCGACCCGGAGGGCTGGCGCACGCTCTGACCGGGCCCGCGAAGCGCAGGGGGGCGCCGGCCTGACCCTGGCGGTGGTACGTACGGCCGGGGGCTGGGTGGGGCGTGCCGGGCGCGGCAGGTTTGGTTCCCGAACGGGGCCATCCGGTCCTCCGTTCTCCCCGCGCCTCAAGGAGATCCGCCGTGCGCTCGTCCGGGCGCGGAATACCACACCCCGCGCGCCGAGGCGAGGCGCGCCGCGATCAACGAATGGATACGGACCTCCGGCGCGTTCGAGGCGGTGGTCGACTTCGCCGAGGTCATGGCCACGCCGTCCGATCCGCTCGCGCTCGACCCGGCGTACGACTCGGGCGACTTCAGGCATCCGAACGACGCGGGCTACCGGCGGATGGCGGAGGCCATCGACCTCAACACCCTGTGATCAGGCGTGATCAGGCGAGCGGGAGCTTGAAGCCGACGTGGCTGGCCTCGAAGCCGAGGCGCTCATAGAAGCGGTGGGCGTCGGTACGGGTCGCGTCCGAGGTCAGCTGCACGAGCACACAGCCCTCGCGGCGCGACTCCTCCACGGCCCATTCGGTCAGCTGGGTGCCGAGCCCGCCGCCACGCTCATCGGAGTGGATCCGGACCGCCTCGATGATCGAGCGGGTGGCGCCGCGCCGGGAGAGCCCGGGGACCACGGTGAGCTGGAGGGTGCCGACGGTACGGCCGTCCCGGACCGCGACGACCAGCCGCTGGTTCGGATCCCGCTCAAGCCGCTCGAAGGCGGCCCGGTACGGAGCCGGGTCGTCGGGGGACTCCCGCGTGGCGCCGAGTGGATCGTCGGCCAGCAAGGCCACGATCGCGGGTATGTCATCGGCGGTCGCGCGCCGGATCTCGAAGTCGGTCACGCCGTGAGCCTACGGTCGGTCACGCCGTGAGCCAACGACGGGGAGCACAGCCCCTCGACGGCGGTCACGAGCGGTGCGAGCTCCGGCCGCCGGGCGGCGTCCTGGAGGGCCTCGCGCAGCGCGGCGTCATGGGTCGGCCGCGCCTCCTCCAGCAGCCTGAGCCCCTCGCGGCTGACGTTCGTACAAATGCCACGGCGGTCGGTCGGGCAGATGTAGCGGGACAGCAGACCGCAGGCCTCCAGCCGGGCGACCAGCCGGGTGGTGGCGCTCTGACTGAGCACGACGGAGTCGGCGAGCTCCTTCATCTGCAGATGTCCGCCCTCGCCGTCGTGCTGGCCGCTGAGCACATTGAGCACGGCGAACTCGCGGACGCTGAGACCGTGCCCGGCCCGCAGCGCACGCTCGATATGCGCCTCGATCCGGCCGTGCAGGGAGGACAGGGCGCCCCAGCCCTGGGCCAGCGCCTGCCCGGTGGGCGGGGCGGTGGCGCCGTGCGGCTCGTCCGGCATGGGACCCCTCCCTCAGTGGGTGAGCGGGATCCACGGTAGTGCAGGGATGAAATAGACCGCGTAGGCAAGTATCGAGGGCGCCGGAGATCAGCGTCCGCGCAGCCGCCGCCCGCGCGCGGTCAGCCCCCATGGCTTGACCACCGAGATCGCGGTGAGGAAGACATAGACGCTCAGACTGACCGACGGGGCCAGGATCAGATCGGTGGTCGCCCCGACCGCCCGGCCCGCCGTCACATCGGCCATCGCGGCGTTGATACGGGCGCGCAGCGCGAACGCCGTGGCGGCGGTCGTCCCCAGCGTCAGCCAGAACTTCGCCCACACCCACCGGTAGCGGGCCAGCCCCCAGGGCGTCCCCAGGGACAGTACGACCCCGCTGCCCAGCGCCAGCAGACTGACCGGAATCAGTAGCCAGTCGCCCAGCACATTCATCGACCGGTACGCCGCTCCGGCCTCCTCGGCCGACCCGGCGACGGCCCCCGTGATCCCGAGAGCCAGCATCCCGAGGGTCAGCCCGAGCCAGCCGACGGAGACGACGACATGAACGACGAGGAGTCCCCGGCGGACGGGGCGCTTCAGCTGCTGCATGGCCACCACCGTCGCGTGCCGCGGCCCGCGCGGCGTCTGACGGCGGGAGTATCCGCGCGTACGCGATACCGAGTACGTGGCAGCGCTCGGAAGGCAGCGCGACCGTGGCAGGGCGACCGTGGCAGGGCGACCGTGGCAGGGCGACGGCGACAGCGCGACGGTGGCAGGTGATGGCGACAGCGCGACGGCTATAAGGGGGGAGAGGGATGGGCGACTTTCGGTCATTCTCTGTAACGGCGTGATCGTGCTGGGTTGTGGCCCCTAACGTGGACAGATACGTGGCGTGCGGCATCACGTCGCGTTCGAGCATGGGGGGACGGGGGAGCATGGATCCCATTACCGTTGCGGTCGCTTGCACCGCACTGGTGGTCAAGGGAGCTCTGGAATCCGCGGGCCAGGAGGCGGGCCGCTCGTCGTGGGGCGGCGGGGCTCGGTTGCTGGAGCGTATCCGGGCGCGGTTCAGCGGTGACAGCGCCGCCGAGGGCGCGCTGGACGAGGCGCGGCGGAATCCGGACGACGAGGGCGCGCGTGATCTGCTGCAGCGGATGCTGCAGGCTCATATGCTGCGCGATCCGTCCTTCGAGGACGATGTGCGGCGCATGGTCGAGGAGGCCGTGGCGGCCCAGGGCGGCGGCCGGGCGTCCGTCAACGCCGCGCTGATCAAGAACGCCCAGGTTTTCCACAGCAAGGTCGAGGTCCACGGCGACTGGAAGACCTCCTGACCCTGCCGTACGGCCACGGCGATCATCACGGCCTTGGGACATCCGCATCTCCATGACGAACGTGAGCAGGGAAACACCCGCGGGAAAAGGAACCGAGGAAGGGCCCGAGAAGCCGCCCGACGGCGGTGACGAGCGCCGCGATGCCGACAACGACCCGAACGGCACGGGCACACCGGGCTCCCGGCCCCCGGCGCAGCCCGGACCGGAGGAAGACGGTCCGGTCAGTGAGGCCGACGCGCTTCAGTCGCTCACCTCAGGGGGCGGCCACGACGAGCCGGAGCGAGCAGAGGCCGTGCGGGCGGCGGCGCTCGCCGACCCCATCGCCGAGCGCATCAACTCCGAGGTCTCCGCGACCCGGATGGGCACGGTCGCGGTCTTCAACGGGAGCGTGAGCTTCGGCGGAGGGTTCCACTCCGGCGACGGGGGCCACGGCGGTCCGCCGAGCGGCGGCGCCGCGGGTGGTGACGGCTCGGTGGTCCGGATCGAGGACTACGAACTCGCCGACCACACCGAGCTCTACGTTCACCCCGACGGCTACCACGAGGCGCTCGAAGCGCTGACCGAGCGCTTCTTACTGGTGCTCACCGCGCTGCCCGGAGCGGGCCGGGAGGCCACGGCGGTCAATCTGCTCGCCGAGGCGATGGCGATGGCCGTCGCGGTGGGCGGAAGCGACGGCGGCGGGGCCTGCCACCGGGTCCTCGACGCCGGGCAGATCACCCGGCCCGCTTGGGAACCGGACCGGAACAGCGGTTATCTGGTGCTCCTCGACGACTCGGCGGGCGCGGACCGCGCACCGGAGGGTGTGCAGGTGCGCCGCCTCGCCGGCACGGCCGCGAAACTGAAGGCCGCCAACAGCTTCCTGGTGCTGGTCGGAAGCCAGGAGCTCGCCGTGACCGTCGCCGGCCTCGCCGGCGACCACGCCGCCTGGTACGGCCTCACCGCCGTGGACCCCGTCGCCGTCGTCGAGCGCCGCGTCCTCGGGCACGGCGAGGATCCCGAACCGGCCGAGACTCTGCGGAAGCTGCTCACCGAATCCGGGGCGCGGCAGGCGCTGCGGGAGCAGCCCGCGCCGCGCAACGCCGTGCGCCTCGCCTCCGTCCTGCGCGCGGGCGGGGACCTGGTCGCCGAGGTCGCCGCGCTGCGCGACCCCAGCGATCAGGTGCACGCATGGTTCACCCGGCACCGGGACCCGGACGCCGTGGCCTTCGCCATCGCGGCCGCGGTGCTGGAAGGGTCCGGCTATCTCACTGTCGCGGACGCGGCCGTGGAGCTGCGCGCGGCACTCTCGCCGGCCGACGACGCCCCGCCGGACGTACGGTTCCGCGACCGGTTGGGCCATGAACAGCCGTGGATCGAGCTCACCACCAAGGGCGTTGGCGGCACCGCCCCGGCACTCGGCCCGCCCCGGGTGCGGTTCCGCAGCGCGCTGCTGCAGCAGGTCGTCCTCGCGTACGCCTGGACCACCCTGGACGGACGCCGTGCGGCGATCCTCACCTGGCTGCGCCGACTGCTCACCCACGACGACATCGAGGTGCGCGCCCGGGCCGCGGTCGCCGCCGGCATCCTCGCCTGGGCCGACCACCACTACGCGCTGCACCGCTTTCTGCGGACCTGGGCCGGCAGCACCTCCTGGCCGGTGCGCCAGGCCGCCGCCACCGCGCTCGGCGTGGCCGGCAGCCGGCCGGGGGCCGACGAGGCGGTGTGGGGGCAGCTGCACGAGTGGGCGTCGGGCGGTACGTCCGCGTACGCGCGACGGCTGGCCGCGACCGCGGCCAACACGGTGGGCGGTCCGCTCGGCAGGAGGGACCCCGAGCGCGCGCTGGCCCTCCTGCACCGTGCGCTCGACCGCGGTGACGACTGGGGCACGTTGACCCCGGTCGCCTGGAGCGGGGTGCATCTGCTCCACCAGGGCCGGGCGGCGCCTGTGCTGGACGCGCTGATCGCCTGGTCCGAGCCGCAGGACGTCTCCCCGATGGTCGTCAAGTCGCTGTCGGCGTTCGTCTTCGCGGTGCGCAGGCCGTACGAGGAGCCGGTGCGGGCGGAGGGGGCGGGTGTCCGGAGCGATGGGACGGCGGGGCGGGGCGTCCCGGGTGTTCCGCTGCTGCTCAGTCTCTGCGCCACCCGGGAGTACCGCGGCCGGCTGGAGGAGCTGTGGGCCCGCTCGCTGGCCCGTAAGCCCGTCCAGGAACTGGCGCTCGACGCCCTGCGCGAATGGATCGACGACTACGCGGATCGGGACCTCGCCGCGCCCGATGCCGTCCTCGGCCTGCTGCGGGGCATCTCCAGGCGGCCCGGCAAGCATCACGACCGGCTCGTCTACTGGCTCCGCCGGTGGGGCGCCGACCGCGACGCGCCGTCGCGGCGCTCCGCCGAGCTGGCGCGAAGGCTGGAACGGGAGGCGCGATGACCCATCGGTATCGGCACCGGCGTCAAGACGACCGATCCGAGCAGACGCGGCCGCCACGGCCGGAAGGGAAGGGCTGATGGACAACCAACTGACCTACGACCCTGTGCTGGACAGCCAGGCCCTCCCCCGCATGCGGCTGCTCAGCCCGCTGCGCCCCCCGCAGCCCGGCCGGGCCCTGGTGCTGGTGCCGGACAGCGGGTCCGCGCTGACGGTGCGGCCGGGGGAGGACGTCCCGGATGCCCGCTTCGGCACGTATCAGAGCATGTTCACCGTCGACACCACGGAGCACCGGTTGGTGCTCAGCGTCGATCTGCTGAGCCGGGACGCCACCTTCGCCTTCCGCGGCCGGGTCGAGCTGATCGCGCAGGTCATCGAGCCCGCCGAGGTGGTGGCGCGGGGCATCCGGGACATGAGCGGCGCTCTCTACGCCCATATGAAGCGGATGCTCCGCAGGGTGTCGCGCGACTACGACATCGCCGAGTTCCATGAGGCGGAGGAGGCGCTCAACGCCTCGGTGCGCGACTTCACCGGTGACTCGGCCATCAGGCTGCGCAACATCCATGTGGAGCTGCTGGTCGATGAGGAGGAAGTCGCCACCAGCGGCCGGGAGTTCCGCGACGTCGTCCGCGAGACACGGTTGAACGGCATGCGCCGCAAGCGCCATGTGGACATGCTGCGCGAGGACGGCTATGAGGGGCTCATCGCGGAGATCATGGACCGTGAGGGGCCCCGGGCGGCTCTCGAATGGGTCGAGAAGGGCCAGGCGGAAGAGCGCGAGGCACGTCTGCACGCGATGCGCATGGTCCTGGAGCGCGGCGACGCGCATCGCGAGCCCTTCGAGCAGGCCGAGCTGGAGCGGGCCGTCATCGACGAGGTGCTGGGCGGCGGCGGGCCCATCGGCGGCAGCCGCCGGGGCAGGCTGCGCGGCTCGCTGACCGCCGGGGCGTCGGGTGCGGGCCGCTCGGACGGCCGTACGGACCGGGCAGCGGACGGTAGTACCGAGGACGGCCGAGCGGAACCGGAGCGGCGGGACGCGCTGCGCGGCGAGGTGCTGCGGACCCCGAGGGACGCGGGGCCGCCGGAGGATGAACCGGTCACCGAGCCGTTGCCGACGCGGAAACCGGAGGCACCGCGCGCACCGGAACCGCGTACATCCGCCGCGAAGCCTGATTCCGGCCCGGGGCCGGGCGAGGGCGAGGGCGAGGGCGAGCGGCGGGTCAGCCGGGTCCGTGGCGTCCGTCCTCCCGGCGGCGGCAAGCGGGACGGCGGTGGCGCCCGGTGACGGACGACGTCGCGGTCGAGCGGCATGACGGTCCCCCGCGCGAGACCCCGCCGCGCGAGATCTGGGAGCACGGCGAGCCGGGGCTCTCCTCGATCGTCGTACGGACCGAGAAGCGGTCGGGCCGCGGCGAGGACGCGGAGCCGCTCGCGCTGTTCCACCGGCCGGGCCAACGCGGTCTGCTCGCCGTGTTCGACGGCTCGGGCGGCTCCGGCTCCTCGGTGGCCCGCACCGACCGGCTCGGCCGGAAGCAGACCGGGGCCTGGGTGGGCTCACGGGTGGCGCGGCTGGGCGTCGAGTCGTGGTTCGCCGACGTGGTGCTGCGTGGCGGGTCGGACGCCCCGGAGCGGCTGCACGCCCAGCTGCGCCAGGTACAGGACGTGGCGCGCCCACAGCAGCGCAGCAAGATCGTGGGCTCGATGCGCCGGGAACTGCCCACCACCCTGGCCGGGATCCAGTACGAGGTGCGCGGCGACGGGGTCACGCTGCGCGCGCTGTGGGCCGGGGACTCGAGAGCGTACGAACTGGACCCCGGCACGGGCCTGGCCGCGCTCACCCGCGACCACACGGAGGAGACGGACGCGCTCGCCCAGCTCCGCCAGGACCCGCCGATGACCAATGTCGTCTGCGCCGATCGGGACTTTGTCATCGATACGCAGCTCAGGAGCGCGAGACTCCCCTGTGTGCTGCTGTGCGCGACGGACGGCTTCTTCGGATACGTCCGCACTCCCGCGGACTTCGAGTATGTGCTGCTGAGCACGCTGATGAAGTCGCATACCGAGGGCGAATGGGCCGACCGGCTCGCCAGGCGCGTGGAGGCATACACCGGGGACGATGCCTCGCTCGCGCTGGTGGCCCTCGGCTTCCCGGACTTCATGACACTGCGGAGCGCCTTCAGCGAGCGCTACGACGCCGTGCGGCATCTGTGCACCGCCACCACCCCCGAGACCGACGATCCCGCCGGCTACCACCGCTGGCAGGACGACACCTGGCTCGCTTACCGCCCCTACTACGAGAAGCACATGCCGCCACTGCGGGAGGAGCGGGTATGAAGCTGGGTGACTCCATCGCGGGCTACCAGATCGTCAGCGAGCCGACCAACGCCAACGGCGGCAAGTGCATGTGGGCCTTCGCCAGAATGGGCGGACGCGAGTACTTCATCAAGCGATTCCTGGAGCCCAAGCGCCCCCGCGAGGGGTCCACCGCGTCCGCGAAGAGCCGGCAGCTCCGCCTGGAGGCGTGCCAGGATTTCGAGAACCGGCACCGGGCCATCATGGACCGGCTGCGGCCCGACGCGATCGGTGGCGGCAACCTCGTCCTGGCCACCGACTTCTTCCACGAGGGCAGCACCTATTACAAGGTGACGGAACGGATCGACAACTCCACCCTGGAGAAGCCTCAGTCCCTCGACCCGCGGCACAAGTCCATCCTGCTCAAGACGCTCGCGAACAGTCTGAAGCTGCTGCACGACATCGACGTGGTGCACGGCGATCTCAAACCGGCCAATGTGCTGGTGCAGAAGCGGGACGGGAACGCCTTCCACACCGCGAAGCTGATCGACTTCGATGACTCGTATCTGAGCGGACAGCCGCCGGGCCGCCAGCAGGTGGCCGGAGACTCGCTGTACGGGGCGCCGGAGTGGCGGCGCTATGTGCAGGAGGACGAGAACACCCGGCCCGAGGACCTCACGACGGCCGTCGACATCTTCGCGCTCGGCGTGATGACGCACTACTACCTGACGGGCGCGCCCCCGCGCCACGACGAGCGCTTCGGCTCCCCGGCGGACGCGGTCAACGCCGGGGCGGAACTGCGGGTGGACGACCGGCTGACGGATGCGATGGCGGGGCTCATACGAGCCATGACGTCAGGTGCGCCGGGCCGCAGGCCGCGGATGGCCGCCTACCTCACGGCGCTCAAGGACCCGGAGGTATGCGCGCTGCGGCGCAAGCGTCCGCCACGCCCCGGCACCACCAAGCCCGCGGCGGAGTCCTCCGCCGCTGCCCCGCCCACCCCGGGGTCGGGCGACGGCGGGTCCGGCGGACCGCGTACCAGCCGGCTGCGCACCAACCTCAAGGGCGGCTCCGGGCGCGGTTCCCGGCCTCGTACGCCGACGGCGCCCGCTCCCGCACCGGAGGCCGCGCCGGCCCCCGAGCCCGCCCCCGCCCCCGCTCCCGCTCCCAGGCCGGCCGCCGCGCCCGCGTCCGCTCCGGCCGCCGAGAAGCCCGCGTCCGGACGTACCTCGCGGGTGCGGATCAACCTGGGTGACCGTCGCAAGGACTGAGCACTCGCACCAAACGGAGGAGAACCCACGTGAACGCGAACATCGAGAGGTACCAGGGCAACTTGCAGTACGCCGTGGACATCGTGCTGTGCCTCGACGCGACGGCCAGTATGTTCCCCGTACTCGACTCGGTGAAGGACAGCGCGCTCGGCTTTCACGCGCGGCTCAACGCCGTGATGGCGGAGAAGGGCAAGGCGATCAGCCAGCTCCGGTTGCGGGTCATCGCCTTCCGGGACTTCGGCGACAACGCGGATGACGCCATCGAGCAGACCGGCTTCCTCCGCCTCCCGGAGCAGGCCGCGGAGTTCGAGTCGTTCATCCGCGGAGTGGACGCACGGGGCGGCGGCGACATCCCGGAATCGGCGCTCGAGGCGCTGGCCCTGGCGGTCAACTCACCCTGGGAGACCGGGCTCGACCGGCGGCGGCACGTCATCGTGATGTTCACGGACGCGCCCGCCCACCCCCTCGGCAAGGTCGGCGTCAACGCGCAGACGTATCCGGCGAACATCCCGCGCAGCATGGATGAGCTGTTCGAGCAGTGGGGCTACGCCCGCAGCCAGACCGCGGTCATGGAGCAGTCCGCGAAGCGGCTCGTGCTCTTCGCCCCGGACGACGAGCCGTGGAGCGAGGCCATCGCGGAGGAGTGGGACCTTACGCTGCACTTCCCGTCCAAGGCGGGACAGGGCCTGCAGGAGTTCGAGGTGGACGAGATCATCGACACGATCGCCAAC
Source organism: Streptomyces sp. NPDC005393 (assembly GCF_040606675.1). Taxonomy (NCBI): domain Bacteria; kingdom Bacillati; phylum Actinomycetota; class Actinomycetes; order Kitasatosporales; family Streptomycetaceae; genus Streptomyces; species Streptomyces sp. NPDC005393. Next base: position 119,678 of record NZ_JBEXFG010000016.1, read on the forward strand.
AGCCTGTGAGTCATCTCCGCTGCAAGGGCGCCGAGGTGTATGTGGGCGAGGGCTTCCTGGCAGTCGATTGGGGGCCGGGCGCCGGGCTGAGGGTGCCCGCACAGTGGTGCGCCTCGGTGACCTTGCGGCCGCTGGCCCGGCAGGACGCGGGTGCGCAACTGGTCTTCGAGGTGCGGACCGGGGGCGCGGAGGCCACGGGGTTTCTGAAGTTCCGGCTGGACGTGGAGGAGGAGCGGACCGGGACCGCGGGGCGGTTCGTCGAGGACATCCGGCGTGAATGCGGCATCGAGGACGTCGCTGAGGACGACGCTGAGGCCGAGGACGACACCGAAGCCGAGGACGGCGGCGAGGCCGAGGACATCGAGGCCGCGGAAGAGGAGTCCGGGGGCGCGGAGCTCAAGGCCGAGGACGGCCCGCTGCTCCGTGTCCCGTACGGCGAAGCGGACTGGATCGCGTTCCCGGCGGGCCCGGTGACCGAAGAGCTGTACGCCGACGTGGTGGAACGGCTCGTGGCCCGGCAGGCCGGGCAGAGCCCCGGCACGGACTGAACGGCGTCCGGCGCAGGACGGGAAGGGAGGGACACCAGGTGCCGGGGCGAACATGGCGGTGCCCGATGTGCGACACGGTCAATGGCGTGACCGACGGCGCGTGCATCGTCTGTGACGAGAGCAAGCCGCGCGCCACGAAGCCGAGCGCTCCGAAGGCCAGTGCTCCGAAGGCCAGTGCTCCCAAGGCCAGCACGCCCAAGGCCAGCACGCCCAAGGGCGGGACCGGTACCTCCAGGCCGGGCGGGTCCGGAGCCAAAGGCGGGGGCGCGTCCAAGGCGTCGGGCGGAGCCAAACCGTCCAAGGGGACCGCCTCCGGGGCGGCGCGCCGTCCCGTCTCCCGCCCGACGGGGGATTGGACCTGCCTGAAATGCGATACGCGCAACGCGGCGACGTCCCTCTCCTGCCTGGTGTGCGACACCGCCTGGAAGGCGGCGACGAAACCCAAGCCGGCCAAGCCGCCGACCGCGTCGAAGACCGCCAAGACCGCGAAGACCGCATCGAAGACCGCGAAGACGGCCACGTCGCCCGGCTCCGCGAAGGGGACCGGCGCCTCCGCCCCCTACCGTCCGACGCGCCCCGGTACGACCCGCGGTACGCCATCCGGTGGCAGCTCCTCGGCCCCGCGGTCATCGCCGCCCCGCCGAGAGCCGGCCGATGTCTTCTACCCGCCGCCGGGCGGCGGCGGGTCCGTCGGCTACACCCCGGGCGGCTCGCCCTCGCCACCCCCGCCCACGTCGTCCACGCCGCCCCGGGGGACGACGAGCACGCCCCCGCGCACCACCCCGTCCTCGGACGGGAAGAGCTGCCTGAAGGGGTGCCTCGGCTTTCTCCTGCTGGCTTTCGTCTTTCAGGCGCTGCTCAACGGATGTGACTGGGCCGATCTGTCCATGGGCTCCTCCGGAGACCCGGAGCCCTCCTCCTCGGCCGGCGCGGCGGGTTCGTGCCCCCAGCGCATCGCGTCCGCGCTGCCCGGTGGCGACGGGGCCGAGCTGGTCGAAGCGTTCCATACGCGGAACGCGGACAGCGGCAACACCAAGAACATCGTTCTCTGCCGGACGACGGGGGGTGACCTCTACTACTACGGCGAGTACGCCGACGGTCGCGAGCAGGGGATCTCGATGCCCGCGCAGAAGACCGACGACGGCTACCTGGCCGAAAACGCACCGTACCGTTACCGCATCCACGGCGGTGTGGTGACGATCACACGTGACGGAGTGCGGATCGGCGAGGAGACGCTCGTGCCGGAGCCTTCCCCGAGCTGATCGAACAGCAGCCGCCGGACGAGGGCCCCGCCGTGCCGTCTACGCTCGGCTTCCATGACCAGACTGCATCTGTTCGATCTGGACGGGACGCTCATCCACGGCTCCGCCGCGGCCATCGAGATCTCCCGTCAGCTCGGCCTGGAGCGGCAGATCGGCGCGTTGGAGCGGGCGTTCGCGGGTGGGGAGCTGAGTCCCGCGCAGTTCGCGGAGCGGGCCTGTGCGTTGTGGGCGGGGCTGACGGAGGCGCAGGTGCTGGCGGCGTTCGAGGGGGCGCCGTGGCTCGCGGGGATCCGCGAGGTGTGGGCGGACATCCGGGCGCGGGGCGAGCGCTGTGCCGTGATTTCCCTCTCGCCCGGCTTCTTCGTGGAGCGGCTGCTGGAGTGGGGCGCGGACGCGACCCACGGGTCGGCGTGGCCCTCGGTGCCGTTCCGGGAGCCGGTGAATCCGGCCGGGATCCTCACCCCCGCCGCGAAGGTCCGGATCGCCGATGAACTCTGTGCGAAGTTCGGGCTGACCAGGGCCGACTGTGTGGCTTACGGGGATTCGATGTCGGATGCGGAGCTGTTCACGGTGGTGCCGTTCTCGGTCGCGGTGAACGCGGACCACCATGTGAGCGAGATCGCATCGTGTGCGTATACCGGGCGTGATCTTCGGGAGGCTTACGAATTGGCAGGTTACCGCCCGTAACTACGGGTAATTACCCGAGTTGGCAGGTGTAATGAGGGTGTTGCACTTGGGGCTTGTGAATTCATCCCGGCCCGGTAGGGTCGAGTCCGGTTCCGTGCAGCACGCTGTGACGGGGGCACAACCGGGCAACCCAGGCCAACCAGCATAACGGGAACACAGTCGCCGTTTCCCGGACTTCGGGCTATGTGCCCGGGACGGAGAACGAGCGTGGCATGCTGCCCGGAAGAGAGTATGGAGCGGGCCGTCAGGACGAATCTCACGTGAACCAGTGCACCAGAACGGGGAATTGCGGGCACATTCCGGCTGCGGAAGTGCGAAGACCGACAGAAAGATGTTCGAGGCGAGGCAACCATGGACGCTCCGACCACCACGTCGTCGGCCGGCAACGACGGACCCGGCGGAAACAGTGGCGACTGGGGTTGGTTCACCCCGAGCAGGAAACCGGCCGAGGATCAGACCCGTACCCCGGACCAGGAGGCCGAGCAGCGGGCGCCCAGCCGTCCGGTGAGCCCGATACGGCCGGTCGGCACGGGAGCCGAGCGCCGTACGCAGTCCTCCGAGTCCATACGGCCTCCTGAACCCGCACGGCACCCCGAGTCCGCACGGCACCCCGAGTCCGCACGGCACCCCGAGTCCGCACGGCACCCCGAGTCCGCACGGCACCCCGAGTCCGCACGGCACCCTGGGTCAGCACGGCCCGCCGGCTCCGTACCGCCCCCCGCGCCCGGGCCCGCCTCCACGGGCCGCGAGACCGCCTTCCGCGGGCGCGAGGAGCATCAGCGCCCCGATGAGACGCCGGCCCCGCAGGACGTCCGGCCGGCCTTCGACTCCGCCTTCACCGCGCCCGAGGCGGCCTCGCCCGACGCGATTCTGCTGCGCCGCACGATGGCCGAGATCGAGCCCGTCAGCGACAAGGTCACCTCGTACTTCTACGCGCTGCTCTTCGTCCAGCACCCCGAACTGCGGCCGCTCTTCCCCGCCGCCATGGACGCCCAGCGCGACCGGCTCTTCAAGGCGCTGCTCACCGCCGCCAGACTCGTCGACGACCCCGACATCCTCACCGACTTCCTCTCCCGGCTCGGCCGTGGCCACCGTAAGTACGGCACGCAGCCCGAGCACTACCCGGCGGTCGGCGAGTGTCTGATCGGCGCGCTGACCCGCTACGCCGTCAACTCCTGGAGCGATGAGACCGAGGCGGCCTGGGTGCGCGCCTACACCGGGATCTCACAGATCATGATCGATTCGGCGGCCGAGGACGAGCTGCGCTCCCCCGCCTGGTGGCATGCCGAGGTGGTCGGGCATGAGCGGCGCACCTCCGACATCGCCGTCGTCACCGTCCGCCCGGACCAGCCGTACCCCTTTCTCGCGGGCCAGCACACCTCGCTGGAGACCCCGTGGTGGCCGCGCGTATGGCGGTACTACTCCTTCGCCTCGGCGCCGCGCACCGACGGGCTGCTCTCCTTCCATGTGAAGGCCGTTCCGGCCGGGTGGGTCTCCTCCGCGCTGGTGCACCGCGCCCGCCCCGGCGATGTGATCCGCCTGGGCCCGCCCGCCGGTTCCATGACGGTCGACCACTCCACCGACAACGGGTTGCTCTGCCTCGGCGGGGGCACCGGGATCGCGCCGATCAAGGCGCTGGTCGAGGATGTCGCCGAACACGGCCGTCAGCGGGCGGTCGAGGTCTTCTACGGCGCCCGCAGCGATCACGATCTCTATGACATCGACACCATGCTGCGGCTGGCGCAGAGGCATCCATGGCTCTCCGTCCGCCCGGTCGTCTCCGACGGTCCGACCAATGGACTCAGCGGCAGACTCCCCGATGCCGTGCGGCAGTACGGGCCGTGGAACGCGTTCGACGCGTATCTCTCCGGGCCGCCCGGGATGATCCGCAGCGGCGTCGACACCCTGATGGGCATCGGCATTCCGTCCCACCGCATACGCCACGACTCGATCGAAGAGCTCGCGGCGGCGGCGGAATAGGAACACGCACACCAGACAGACATTCCGGCGATTCAACGGTGAATCAGAACGGGGAGAACGACAGTGGAGAGTGCGGAGCACCTGGACGCGCGCATGGGGCGTCCGGGGAGCGACGGCGAGCATCTGCTGCAGCGGCGTCTGGGCACGGTCGAGCGCGCCGACCGCTTCTACGACGACCAGGTGCTGGATCACCTCAACGTCCGGATGCGGGAGTTCATCGGCCGCCAGGAGATGTTCTTCCTGGCCACCGCCGACCGGCACGGTGAGTGCGACAGCACCTTCCGGGCCGGGCCGCCCGGCTTTCTGCAGGTGCTCGACGCACGCACCCTGGCCTATCCCGAATACCGGGGAAACGGCGTGCTGGCCAGCCTCGGCAATATCGAGGAGAACCCGCACCTCGGCATTCTCATGGTCGACTTCCTCCGCGACCGGATCGGGCTGCATGTGAACGGCCGGGCCCGGGTGGTGGAGGACGCCGCGATGCGCGCGGCGCACCCCGGCCTTCCGGTCGACCCGGTGCCCGGGCGGCGCGCCGTGGTATGGGTCGAGGTGACCGTCGAGGAGGCGTACATCCACTGCGCCAAGCACATCCCGCATCTGCAGAAGGTCCCCACGCAGCGCCGGGGCGCCGCCGATGGCCGGCACCGCGGCCCGGAGCGCGAAGCGGCCCGGGGGCACGACCGTGAGCACCGGGAGCGCGACCGGGAGCAGGACTGGGGGACGGACGACGTCAAGCGCAAGGGCGGCGACTTCTTCGGCGCCGCCGCCGAGGCGCGTGAGGGGCGCCGGACGCCTCCCGTACCGGCCCCGGAGGGGGCGAGCCGACCCGTGCCGCGCCCCGAGGAGTGGCGCGAGGCGGCCGAGCGGGTGCTGGCCGAGGCGCGTCAGCGGGCGGCCCGGAGGGTCGAGCAGCCGTTCAGCGGCTGGTTCCGCTGAGCGCAGCGCGAGCCCGGCTGGAGCGCGGCTGAGCGAGGCTGGAGCGCCGACTGAGCGAGGCTGGAGCGCGGCTGAGCGAGGCTGGAGTCCGGCCGCGCTCAGCCGAGGTCGTCCGCGAGCAGCGCCAGGACGCCCTCGATGTTCGCGTCGAGGTAGGCGCGCAGCGACGGCGGCACCACATCGACCGAGGCGATCCCCTCGCGGGTGAACGGGATGCGCACCACCTCGTACTCCCCGCACGGCTCGTCCACCTCCGGGCCGTGCCGCCGTGACAGATCCATCGACGCCAGTCTGCAGAGGAAGAAGTGCTGCACCTTCACCCCGTCCGCGCCCGGGGTGCCCTCATCGGGGTGGGGAACGGTGTCGACGAAGGCGGGCACCACATCCGTCACCTTGGCGCCCAGCTCCTCGTCCACCTCGCGGTGCAGGGCGTCGACGACGGTCGCGTCCTCGGGCTCCACACCGCCGCCCGGAGTGATCCAGTACGGCGCTTCACCGGGCTTGGTCCGCTTGATCAGAACCATGCGGAAGTCGGTCTCGCCGTCGAGCAGGATGGCGCGGGCGGTGCGTTTGACCACGGGTCGTTCGGTCATGCAGGACATCTGCCGCACCCGTCGCCCGGTGAAACCACTTACTCACCAGTCGACAGCCGCGCGCAGCAGCCACTCGTGCGCCCGCGCGATATGCGGCAGTGCGAGCGCACCCGTCCGTACGACGAGGAAATACGTGCGCAGCGGCGGCACCGGAGGGTTGAGCAGCGCCACCACCTCCCCGGCGTCGAGCGCGTCCATGCACAGATAGCGGGGCAGTACGCCGAGCCCCGCGCCCTCGGCGACGCACGCGAGCACCGCCCGCAGATCGGGCGCGATGATCGTGCCCGCCGTGACCGGACGGGTGTCGAAGACGGCCGACCAGTAGCGGGTGACCAGCGGCAGGCTCTCATGCACCTCGACGACGGGCAGGGCCTCCAGCGCGCTCACACCCTTGACCTGGAGGACCGCGGAGCCGCCGAGCCGGGCGGCCCAGCGCGGTGCCGCGATCAGCACATGCTCCTCGTCGCACAGCGGGGTCGCGGCCAGCAGCCGGCCGCGCGGCCGGGCGGTGGTGATGACCAGCTCATGGCGGCCGGCGGCCAGCCCCTCGAACAGCTCCTCGGCGCTGCCGAAGGCGCACCGCACCGCGAGCCCCTGGGCGACCAGCGTGGTCAGCGCGGGCAGGGCGCGCAGCGCGGTGAACTCCGGAGGGCCCGCGAGATGCAAGGTGCGCAGCGTGGAGCTGTCGTCCAGACCCGCCTCGGTGATCTCCACCAGCGCGTCGAGATGCGGGGCGGCCTTGTGGGCGAGCTCTTCCCCGACGGTGGTGGGGACGACGCCGCGCGCGGTACGGAGGAACAGGGGGCGGCCCAGCTGCCGCTCCAGGGTGCGGATCTGGCCGGTGACGGCGGGCTGGGAGATCCCGAGGAGCGCGGCGGCGCGGGTGAAGGACCCGGCGCGGTGGACCGCGACAAAGGTGCGTAGGAGGGCCAGATCCATGCGGTTCCCCTCGCCTCGACGCACCACCCCCGACGCATGCCAACTATAAATATGGCGATAGGTCCATGTCGCTACTGTGATTGGACACTGACGCTGAGTCAACTAGCCTTGTTCGAGCGGTTCTCCACGTGAAGAACCGGGGCGTCTCAAGCCACGAGGGGGGAGGCTTGAGGCGCCCGCACAGGCGTACCCGCTCGCTTTCAGCCACGCTCCGTATCGTGTGCCGCGTCGAGCGCGTGCAGCACATCGGCGATCAGATCGTCCGGATCCTCCGCGCCCACCGAGAAGCGGATGAAGCCTTCCGGCACCGCGTCGCCGCCCCACCGTCCGCGCCGCTCCGCCGTGGAGCGCACGCCGCCGAAGCTGGTGGCGTCGTCCACCAGCCGCAGCGCGGCCAGAAAGCGCTCGGCGTGACCCTTGTCCGGGAGGGTGAAGGACACCACACAGCCGAAGCGCCCGCCGCGCATCTGCGCCGCCGCCACGCGGTGGGCCGGATCGGCCGGCAGACCGGGGTGGCGCAGCCCGGTGATCTCGGGGCGGTCGCGCAGCGCCTCGGCGAGCGCGAGGGCGGTCGCCGCCTGGCGGTCCACGCGCAGCTGGAGGGTGGCCAGGGAGCGATGGGCGAGCCATGCCTCCATGGGGCCGGGAATCGCGCCGACCGTTTTGCGCCAGACGCGCACCGCCGCGGCCAGCCGCGGATCGCGGCAGGTCACATAGCCGAGCAGAACGTCCCCATGGCCGGTGAGCGCCTTGGTGCCGCTCGCGACGGCGAAGTCAGCGCCGAGCTCCAGGGGGCGCTGGCCGAGCGGCGTGGCGAGCGTGTTGTCGACGGCGACCAGCGCGCCGCGCGCGTGCGCGGCCTCGGCGAGACGGCGGATGTCGCAGACGTCCAGACCGGGGTTGGACGGGGTCTCCAGCCACAGCAGCTTCGCGGGCCGGGCGCCGTCCAGGGCGGCCAGTTGGGCGTCGCCGCCGGTCGGGGCGGTGCGCACCTCGACGCCGTAGCTCTCCAGCCGCTCGCTGAGGGCCGGGAGCAGCTGATAGCCGTCGGACGGCAGCACGGCCGCGTCGCCCTGGCGCAGCTGCGACAGCAGTACGGCCGAGATGGCGCCCATACCGGACGAGAAGACGACCGTCTCGGCGTCGGTGCCGGGGGACTCCAGCTCGCTGATCGCCCGCTCCAGCAGGGACCAGGTGGGGTTGGCGTCCCGCCCGTAGGTGTAGGGGCCGGTGGCGTCGCCGGGAAGGTGGTAGTGGGCGGCGAAGACCGGGCCCGGCAGCGTCGGCTCGTACGCCTCCGCCTCGGGCAGCCCGGCCCGTACGGCGCGGGTGCCGTCGCCGGTCATACGGGCTCCTTCCCCGCCGCCGGGGCGTCGGCGGCGTCGTTGGCCGGGGCGTCGGCGGATTCCCGGGGAGCCGGCGCGGCGGCGAGGGCCTCGCCGACCGCGTCCAGCAGTCCACCGCTCGCGGCCTCGACCATCTCCAGGCACTTCTCGAAGTCGTCCGGGTCGCCGAAGTACGGGTCCGGCACATCCAGCCCGCCCAGCGCGTCCGGGTCGACGTCGGGGTCGTAGCTGCGCAGCAGCCGTACCTTCGCCGCGTCGTGCGGGGTCGGCGCGAGGGCACGCAGCTCATGCAGATGGCCGCTGTCCAGCGCGATCACCAGATCGAGCCGGTCGAACCACGCGGCCTGGAACTGGCGCGCGGTGTGGTCCTGCTCATAGCCGTGGGCGGTGAGCACGGCGATGGCGCGGCGGTCGGCCCCGTCGCCCTCGTGCCAGGGCCCGGTGCCCGCGCTGTCCACCTCGACGAGACCGTCGAGCCCGGCTTCCCCGGCATGGGCGCGGAAGACGGCTTCGGCCATCGGCGACCGGCATATGTTGCCGGTGCAGACAAAGCAGACACGGTAGGGCGACGGGTCTCTCATGCCTCCCATCATCCCCGGCCGCGATCAGTCCTCGTCATCGGGCAGCACGACATGCAGGGCCCACGCGACTATGGAAATGATCAGGGCACCGAGCAGGGCGGTGCCGAAGCCTTCGACATGGAAGCTGAGATCGAACTTCCCGGCCAGCCAGGAGGTCAGCAGCAGCATCAGGGCGTTGATCACCAGGGTGATCAGCCCGAGGGTCAGGATGAACAGCGGAAATGCCAGAAGCTTGACGATCGGCTTGACCACCACGTTCACCACGCCGAACAGCAGCGCGACCAGAATGAGCGTGAGCGTCTTGCGGCCGGTGTTCTCACCGGTCAGCGTGATGTCCTTGAGCAGCCAAATGGCGACGCCGAGGGCGCCGGCGTTCGCGATCGTCTTGACGAGAAAATTCTTCATGGTTGAGATCGTCGCAGACAGGCCCGGCGACGGGCAGGGGCACGGTAGACAGGGGTGGAGAGACGAATGAAGGCGTTCCGGCTGGATGAGCTGGAGGCGGAGCGCGCCGCGAACGACGGCGCGTATCTGCAGTTCCTGCGCGAGCGGAACATGTCCGTGGGGCTCTACGCGCTGGACGCGGGCCAGAACGATCCCCAGTCGCCGCACGGCCAGGACGAGGTGTATCTGGTGGTCAGCGGCCGGGCATCGATCACGGTGGGGATGGAGACGACCCAGGTGGCGCGCGGCAGCGTGGTGTATGTGCCCGCGGGCACGGCCCATAAGTTCCACCACATCACCGAGGACCTGCGGGTCCTGGTGGTGTTCTCTCCGCCTGAGAGCTGATCCGGAGGGTACCGGTCCCGTAGGGGTCCGGTCAGGGGAGGACGGGGGCTGCGGCGTCTCCGTCCGCTTCTGTCCCGCCCTAGCATCGACGGCAGGGGAAACCGGCCGTCGGCGTCCGGACCCACGCGTCGGAGAGAAAGCAGGGAGCAACGTGGCCACGAAGGGGATATTCCAGGGCTTGCCGTGGTGGGTGACCTGGATCGCGGTGCCGGTTCTCGTCCTCGCCGTGTTCGGTGGTCTGATCATGAGCGTGCTCGGGTTCGTCATCAGCCTGGTCTTCAAGGCGCTGCTGCTGGTCGCGCTCATCGCCGGTCTGATCTACGTCGTACGTAAGTTCACCTCCTCTTCGTCGTCCCGCGACTGGTGACCCCGCGGCCTCGCGCGAGTACGCCGCGCGAGGGATACCGCGGGGCGGCCAACGGCCACGCGGCACCACTCCCGTTAGAGTGCGAGACCTCGGCGTTCTCCTTCTCGGCGTCGTCTGCCTCGCAACACACCCCGGGGGTGCCTGTTGACGACAGCGAACATCGATACGGCCGGTGAGCCGGCCCCGATCTCCCGCGCCCCGGGCCGGGGCCGCCCGGCCCCGTGGGCTCCACCATGGCAACACTGGCCATTTCCGTTCCCTCACATGAGGCAAAGCGACTCCGCACCGCAGTTGAGTCGCTACGCTCCAGAGTCGGCCAAGCGTAAACAACCCGGGGCGGCGAACGATGCGTGACATGCGTGACACGGTTCAGGCGGAAGTGACGATGACCTTCCTGGTCTCGCAGGACCTCTCCTTCCGGATCCCGGTCGAGTTGTCCTATGACAGCAGCGACCCCTACGCGGTCGAGATCACCTTCCATCTGCCCGGCGACGCGCCGGTGAGCTGGGCCTTCGCCCGGGAGCTGCTGCTGGACGGGCTGAGCAGACCCACCGGCGAGGGGGACGTGCGCATCGCCCCGGCCTCGCCCGAGGGGCTTTCGGACGTCTTCATCAGGCTCCAAGTGGGAAGCGAGAGAGCCCTGTTCCGGGCCGGGGCCGCGCCCCTGGTGGCCTTCTTGGACCGTACGGACCGGCTGGTCCCGTTCGGAGAGGAGCCGGCGGCATGCGATCCGGTGGGCGATCTCGACGCCGAGCTGGACCGCATCCTCGCCGAGGACCGGTACGCGGGCTAGATGAATGAGTCCAAGGGTTCGCCTGCGGACATGGCACGAGGGCGCCCAATGTCAATGTGTGACGAAAGACCTGGACACCCTCGCAACGGCACTCTACGCCCGGATCGACGACGAGTTGAAGGCTT